>CAJMPF010000026.1 GCA_905215195.1 uncultured bacterium
GGCCCCGCCATATACCAGCGCGTGCCCGTTGGCGCCAATCCAGTTGCCCAGCTCCTGCACCGCGGGCAGAAACGCCGGGTCGTTGCCGACGCTCGCGCCCAGGTACACCGTGATGTTCATATGCAATCCCCCTCGTCGTGACGCGCGGCACCCGTTCTATCGTTGCCGGCGACGGTATTCGCGCACGCGGCGCGACAAATCGGCGAGCTCATCGCGGTCGAGTTCTTCCAAATGCTCAAGATCGTCCATAAAGCGCGCCATGGTGTCCTTTTGGCGCATCTTGATAAGCGTATTGCAGTAGTTCACCGCCACGCCCGTAAGCATGGCGATATAGAAGATACTGATGACGCTTAGGATAACGGTAATGCCGCGGGCAACCGGCGTTTCAGCGGGGATATCGCCAAAGCCAATCGTCGAGACCGTCTCAAAGCTAAACCAGAGACCATCGCCAAACGTGAGGGTCGTGGGCTCGGACAGCCAGACAGCCGTCGAGCAAAGCAGATAGAAAATAAGAAACAGGCCCGTAATGCGTGCAAAGCCAGCCTGTCGCAGCACATCGGCAAGCGTCCTCAACCTGTTCATCGCGACCCCTTTCCCAGACGCCCAATCTCGTTCGCTCGGTATTGTCCCACGCCTCCCCCGCAAACGAAACTAGTCATTGGGAACTAGTCATTGGGAACGTTCTTAAACGACTAGTCATTGGGGACGTTCTTGTTTGACTAGTCATTTAAGAACGTCCCCAATGACTGCCGGGCGGGACCGTTTAGCGGTGCAGCTGCCGGATGGGCAGGCTGAGCTGGTATCCTTATGCGGTAATGTCTCGATTCGTTAGGATTGCATGTGAGAGCTGCCACTGTCCTTCGTTCAGTTATATATCGCACCCTGGCCTTCGCGCTTGCCGCGCTCGTCGTACTGGGCACCATCATGCCCGCCCCCGCCTATGCCGCCAATACCGATCAGCAAGTCAAGACGGTCCGCGTCGGCTGGCTCGTCAGCAACGAGGGCTTCCAGGACGGCACCCCCGGCGAGCGTCTCTCGGGATGGGGTTACGAGTACCTCCAGACCCTGTCGTACTACACGTCCGGCTGGCGGTACGAATACGTCTCCGGCACCTTCACCGAGCTTATGGACATGCTCGAGGCAGGCGAGATCGACCTCATGCCCAACATCTCCTACTCCGAGGAACGCGCCCAAAAGCTGCTCTTTTCCTCGAACCCCGAGGGCACCGAGCGCTACTACATCTACGCCAGGCCCGACCGTGACGACCTTGCAAAGGGTGACCCTCAAGCACTCCAGGATCTCACTATCGGTTGCAACCCCAACGTCATGCAAACCTTCGTTGGCCAGCAATGGCTCGCCAGCGAAGGAATCGCCTGCACATACAAGGAGTATGACGGAGGATCCGATCTCTTTGACGCGCTCGCAAACGACGAAGTCGATGCCGTCATCATGAACGACACAATCTCGTCGCCCAATGCCTCCCCCATGTTCTACATTGGTTCGAACGACTACTACTTTGCCGTTCCCAAAAGCCGCCCCGACCTGATGGACGACATCAATGCTGCCATGACGGCAATCGCCCGCGTCAACCCACGCTATAACGACGAAGTAAAATCTCACTACTCGACCCAAAACAGCGGCTCATCATCGCTCAACGGACCCGAACGTTCCTGGCTCAAAGCAAATGACAACACCATCACGCTCGGCTACATTACGGGCAAACTCCCCTACTGCAACGAGAACGAAGACGGCGAAATGGAAGGCTCGCTCGCATCGCTTGCGACGACGCTACACGATAAATTTGGCATTACGGTCAAAACCGTCGCCTTTGATAGCTACAAGATGATGTCAAAGGCCCTGTCAAAGGAAAGCATAGACGTTGCGCTGCCGGTATACCGAGATTACTGGTTTGCCGAGCAAACAGGCGTTGTGCAGTCGGTATCGTTGGGAACCATATCCCTCACCGCTATCCACACCGGCAGCAACCTGAACAAAAACCTTCAGAACATCGCCTGTACCAAATCATCGTTTGTCAACAAAAATGCACTTGAAAGTCTGTTCCCCACAGCGACCGTAACCGAATACCAATCCGACGATGAAGCGTTCGACGCCCTCAGGAAGGGAACGGCGCACTGCATCGTCGCTCCCAGTTCACGCGTAAAAACCATCGGTGACCGTTACGATCTCGAGGACTGCGAGACGACCGAGCTCCCTGACACCTGTGAGCTCTCGTGCTGGATTTCGCGCGGAAAACCCGAGCTGTTGGGAATCATCAACAAGGGCATCATCAATGCCGGAGAATCGCTCTCCGCAAGCAATTTCTCCTCCACGTCGTACACGGCCCAGGAATCCAACACGCTTCAATTCCTTTATCGCAACCGCACCGCCATTGCAGCTACCCTCATCGGTATGTTGTCGGTCGGCATCGTCCTGCTCATCTGGGCGCTCGTACGCGCTCGAACCGAGCGCAAAAAAGCCGATGCCGCCAACGCCGCTAAGACGGCATTCCTCACGCGCATGAGCCACGACATCCGTACGCCGCTCAACGGTATCCTGGGCCTTATCGAGATCGAGGAATTGAAGGAAGGCGATATCCAGGTCGCCCGCGAGAGCCGTGCCAAGGCGCGCGTTGCCGCCAATCACCTGCTCTCGCTGATCAACGACATCCTCGAGATGGGCAAAATCGAAGACCGCAAGCTAACACTGGAGCATGCGCCTTTTAACCTCAAAGAGCTCTGCGACGACACACTGGTGCTGTGCAAGCTCCGCGCGTCCAGTAACGGCATCACAATGCAGGACAATAGTCTGCCGTACGCCACGGGGCCATACATGATCGGCAGTCCCACCCATATCCGACAGATTATGATCAACCTGTTAGACAACAGCATTAAGTACAACAAGCGCGGCGGCTCCGTCACCTTTAGCTCAAAGACCAAGCCACTCGATAACGGGCGCGCTCTCTTTTGCTTTAGCGTTTCGGACACCGGCATTGGTATGACTCCCAAGTTTTTAAAGCATATCTATGAGCCGTTTGCCCAAGAAGGTGACGATGCGCGCAGCAAGTTCCAAGGAACCGGCATGGGCATGCCAATCGTCAAGTCGCTTATTGAACTGATGGGCGGTACGATTGAGATTTCGAGTGAGGTTGGCGTGGGGAGTACGTTCAGCGTCCAGATTCCGCTCGATATCGACAAAGACCCTCAGGCAAGAGAACGCGCGGACGAGCAAGCAGACAGCTGCTCGCTTGCCGGCATGAACGTTCTTTTGGCAGAAGATAACGAGCTCAATGCCGAGATTGCCCAGGCGCTGCTCGAAAGCGAAGGCATTATCGTAACTCGCGCCGCCGATGGCAACGAAGCGGTCGACCTATACGTTGGCCGTCCCGCCGGCAGCTTCGATGCGATCCTGATGGACATTATGATGCCGGACATGGACGGTTACGAGGCAACCCGCGCGATTCGTCTGAGCGAGAAGGTCGATGCAGCCGATATCCCCATCATCGCGCTCACCGCCAATGCCTTTGCCGAAGACGCCAAGGCGGCACACGACGCCGGCATGAACGCCCATCTGTCCAAACCGCTCGACTTTAACAAGCTCAAAAACATACTCGCCCGCATCAAGAAAAACGGATCCGTTTCGCTATAGTTTGTGCTCAACCACCACGCACGACCAGAAAGGAAGCCAACGATGTTTAGGCCCTTACGTCGAAAGAAACGCGCCATCACCGACGAGGAAGCGCGCGAACTGCTCGCTACCTGCAAGCGCGGCGTCTTTGCTGTCAACGGCGACGACGGCTACCCGTACGCCATTCCCGTCAACTACTTCTTTGACACCGAGCACGACAAGATTTATTTCCATGGCGCCAAAGCTGGCCACAAGGTCGACGCACTCAAGCGCGATGACAAGGTCTGCTTTACCGTTTACGGCAACGAGTGGTACAGGGACGGTGACTGGGCTCCCTACGTTATGAGTACCGTGGTCTTTGGCCGCTGTCGCCTGGCGAATGACACCCCCGCGTTTATCGAAGACAAAGTCCGCCAGCTCGCCCTTAAGTACTACCCTTCCGCCGAGGAAGTCGAAGAGGAAATCGCCAAGGACATTAAGGGCGTCCAGCTCTACGAGATTACGATTGAGCATCTTTGCGGCAAGCAGATTCAAGAAAAGTAAGCCTCAAAAGCAAAACTCACAAATAGCAATATGGCCCGGTTCCAACCCACCTTGGAACCGGGCCATATGCTTATGAAGCGTCGGCAGCTATGTGCGCAAGCGCCTCAACGAGCTCCTGCGAGCTCACGGGTTTACTCAGGTGCGCGTCCATGCCCGCCTCGCGCGAAAGTCTGCGGTCGTCGGCAAAGGCGTTGGCACTCACAGCGATAATCGGCGTGGTCGCGGCATCCTCGCGATCGAGTGCTCGAATCCGACGCGTGGCCTCAAGGCCATCGATGCCAGGCATCATGATGTCCATCAACACCACGTCGTACTCGTGCGGTGCGCTCGCGGCAAACGCCTCAACGGCAGACTCGCCATCCTTAGCATGCGTCACGACGGCACCGGCACGGCTGAGCGTAAACTGCGCGATCTCGGCATTCAGATCGTTATCCTCTACGAGCAAAACGTGCAAGCCCTGGAGCGCATCGCCATCGCCCGCATCCGCGCGAACTGCCTGAGGAATCTCGGAGCGCTTGCATTTCTCAAACGGCAGGCGGATGGTAAACGTCGTCCCCTGCCCCAAGACGCTCGTAAAACTCATGGTTCCGCCCATAAGCTCGACTAACTGTTTTGCGATAGGCGCGCCCAGGCCAGTTCCCGATGAGGCGCCTTCCACCTGTTGCTCCTCGCGGCAAAACGGCTCGTAGAGGTGCTGTTGGAACTCCTCGCTCATGCCAATACCGTTGTCGGCGATCGTGTATTCATAGACGAGGACGCCATCCGCCGGCTCCACCTCGCGGCACACCAGGCGAACATAGCCGCCCTGGCGGTTGTACTTGACGGCATTGCCGGCAATATTGAGCAACAAGCGCTTGAGGTGCGTCACGCTCACCCGTGCATAGGGATGATCAAGCGTCTGCTGGTCGCAGATAATTGTCACCAGACGCTCCTCGGCCTGGCGCTCAAGAATATCGCGCACCTCGTGGTTGAGGGTCGCCAAGTTTGTGGGAACAAGCTCCAGGTCGACCTGCCCGCTCTCCAGGCGACTCATATCGAGTGCCTCGTTGGCAAGGTCGAGCAGTAGTCCCGATGCTGTCCAGATTTTTGAGCGGCACTCGGTCTGCTTTTGCAGATCGTCCGCATTGGCATCGCCGACCTCGACCATACCGCGAATGCCGTTGATGGGCGTGCGCAGATCGTGGCTCATGCGGCGCAAAAACTCCGTCTTTGCCGAGTTGGCAGACGAGGCCTCACGCGCCGCCTTTGCCAGCTTGTCGCCATAGTCGCGCTCCTGCTGCAGCAAGTCCGTCAAACGTCGACGGTCAGCGCGGCGACGCGCCATCACAACAACGGCTACAACACCGCTGTAGAGCACCAGCACGCCGGCAGCAACAGCTGCGACGACCTCAAAGTAGCGCCGTGCCGAGGCATAGGTGTACACGTAGAACCCGCGCGCTTTTCCAAATGTGCCCAAATACCACTCGCCATTGGCGTTAACCAATCTGACCTTACCAGCCGGGCATCGATCCTTTATACCGTCGACAATGAAGACATCCGTCGCAGGCAGATTGAACACGCCCAATATGGTGGGTTCAACGGCATTGGTCGCAACGACCTTGCCATCGCTTTCGATCACGATATTGCCACTGTCGATGGTCTCATAACCACCGAGCAGGCTCTGCAGTTTGAGCGTATTGCTTGCAACTGCCTTCGCGCTCTGATGCCTGACCGCGACAACGATGCCCTCGTCATCCTGCCGGGTTACGCAGCCAATGTCTGCGACCGAATCATCCGCAAGTGTGATGCGGGCGGTATAGGACTTAAGCGGATAGGCTGCCACCTCCAGCACGGGTGCTTCCTTGAGATACGTAGCGAGCGACTCGTAGCCCACGCCATCCGTCGAGGACTCGGACACCAAATTGCCCGATGCGTCCGTCACAATCAGTGCGCTCACGTTGAACTGGTCGGCATATTGCTCCAGCATGGCGTTATCCACCGAACCGTCGCGCTCCATATCGCGCGCTGTCTCTCCGGCGATCTCCATAACGCGAATCAGGTTTTTGGTCGTATAGGCGCTATTGAATGCATCGTAGGAAAGGCTCTGCGTCGCCACGTAATCGACAACGTCGGCAAAGCGCTGCTCGGCTTGGGCCGTCGCGTAACCGTAGCTCATCATGCCGGCAACAACCGAGAGCGCTATCCCCAGCAGAGCGACAAGGAGCCATACCCCTGCCGAACGATTGCCCCGCTCCTGAGCGGCGTGGTCGGGCGCATCGATCATGACAGGCCCTCCATATTCAAAAATGGCGAAGGGTCATCAAAGTACTTTGACACCAGACGTTCCATGGTGCCATCGGCAAGCATTTCCTGGTAGGCATGAGTGAGCTTAACGTCGATGCCGCGCGTATCGTTGATATCGAAAGCGGTACCCAAACCGACCTCTAGCAGCGGCTCATCCAGAATACGATACGTCACACCATAGTCTTTTTCGTAGGTGAGCAGCGAGGACTCATGCGCGGCGATGGCGTCGACCAGACCCTCGACGAGTGCCGGGTTCAGGCATGAACGGTCCGAAAAGCAGTAGAGCTCTTTGATCTGCGGAACGTTTTCATTTGTACGATTGAGCAAAATGACCTCGGGCTTGGTGGTGGACTGGACCGCCACGACCTTATCCTCAAGATCGGCAAGCGTGTAGATATCGCTCTGGGGATCGACCGCGACCACCTGGCGGCTCGCAAGGTACGGGCCGGCCCAACGATACTCGTTTTCGCGACCCGTCATGCTAAAGCTGCCCATGACGCAATCGAGCTCGCCGCTCGCCAGCAGCTCTTTCTTCTTTTCCCAATCGATCAGCTGGTACTTTGGCTTGTAACCAATGCGGGCCAAAGCCTCGGTTAGTATCTCGACATCCAGGCCAACGATATCGCCGTACTCATCGGTATACACAAACGGTGGATAGAGGTCGCTGCCAACGTTGAGCGTCTTAAGATTGTCGTCCTGGACCTGCGAGGCCTCCAGGCCTTTTGATGCAGACGTCGATGCCTCGTCATTCGACCCGGAGCAGCCAGCTATCGCTACGACAAAGGCGCTCGCCACTGCAAGCGCAACAAACAACGAAATGGCAACCGAGCGACGGGATCTTTTCATCGAGCTCCATACGATCCTGTTTACAGACTGAAATGGTTAAAGATAATAGCAAACAAAACCACACGAGCACCCAATTGTTACAGACGCTTTACCGTGTGGGGCCTTCCAGCCGACTTGGCAGAAGACCCCGCATGCAGTGCTCACTTACCGTGCATTAAAAACGTAGCGGTCCAAGCGGTCACACGCTTCCCTCACACGCGAAAGCGGCAGCGCCAGATTCACGCGAATGTGGCAGGGCCCGTGGAACGGGCGGCCGTCCTGATACCCCACGCCCACGCGCGCCCCCTCGTCGAGCAGCCACTGAATATCGCGGCCATGCTCGCGGCACCACTCGGTGCAGTCCAGAAACACCATGTACGTGCCCTGCGGACGCGAAAACGCGACGCCCTTCCAATGTTTTTCTGCATACGTGCAGAAGTACTCGATATTGCCGGCAAGCACCTGATTGAGCTCGTCCACCCACTCGTAGCCCTGCGGCTGGTAGGCACCGATAAGCGCATGCATGGAGAGGACGTTCATCTCGTTGTAGTGGGTCTTGTTGGACACGGCGCACATGCGGTCGCGCAGCGTCTCGTTGTAGATAATGTGGTAGCTGCCGACCAGACCCGCCAGGTTAAACGTCTTGCTCGGCGCATAGAGGGCAACCGTGCGCATGCGGGCATCCTCGCTCACCGACTGCGTCGGGATATGCTTGTGTCCCGGCAGGATGATATCGGACCAAATCTCGTCCGAGATCACCACGCAATCGTGCTGGCGATAGATGTCCATGGTGCGCTCGATCTCGTCACGCTCCCATACGCGGCCGCAGGGATTGTGCGGCGAGCAGAACACCGCGGCATGGATGTGATTTTGGGCGAGCTTGTGCTCCATGTCCTCAAAGTCCATGCGCCACACGCCCTGCTCGTCGAGCTTAAGCGGGCTGTGGACAATGCGATAGCCCGCGGCTTCGATGGACTTGGTAAAGCCGATGTAGGTGGGGCTGTGGACCAGCACCGCATCGCCCGGCTGGACATATGCGCGCAACGTCGACACGACACCGCCCAGCACGCCGTTTTCGTAGCCGATATGTTCAGGGCGCAGACCCTCGACGCCATTGCGGCGGCTCTGCCATTCGATGATGCGATCGAAGTACTCGGGACGCGGATTGAAGTAGCCAAACATGGGGTGCTGGGCACGCTGAATGATGTGTTCCTGGACCGTGGGCACCGTGGCGAAGTTCATGTCCGCCACCCACATGGGAATGCGGTCGAAACCCTCGTCGGGTGCGTTCGGAGCCATACCGGGGATCTCACCCCAAGAGTCAACGGCGATGGAGTCCATGCCGTGGCGGTCGATAAGCGAGCTAAAGTCGTATTTCATGCTGAACTCCCGTGCGAAGTAGACTGTTTCGATAGGCGTTATTGTCCACCAGCGTGGGCGGTTTTGGCGCGGGGTTTGGCGCTTAATTTGACGGGTGCGGACGAATGGTTGGTTAGTCTCGCGCGTCGGTGATGGCGACTACGGTTAGCTGGGTTTCATCGACCGCAAACGATATGTCGAGCCCGGCGTAGGCCAAGTGGTAAACGCGGTTTGGCTCGTGCTTGCTGCCCGCGCGGCGCGGATCTTGGCGAAGAACCTCGACCAGACCGGGGAGCTTTGCGGGTGGGACCATGTCTTGAAGAACTTGCGGGAACTCGACGTCGAGCTCTTGCCACGGAGCGTCCTCAATCCAGCCGCCGGTCGCATCCGGATGACAGTCCGCAAACGGGATGTAGGGCTTGATATCGTAGATGGGCGTGCCGTCACGCAGGTCGGCCCCCAGCACATGAATGATGGGGCCGTCATCGGTGAGCTCGACACGATCGAACTTGACGCAGGTGAGCCCGATGGGATTAGGGCGAAACGGACTGCGCGTGGCAAACACTCCCACACGTTCGGCTCCGCCCAGACGCGGCGGGCGCACGGTTTTCGACCATTTTGCGTTGGTGCCGGACCTGTCCTGCGTTTTGGCATCGGCGGCTATGTCCTTAGCCGGGCCGCCGGGCGTTCCGTTTTCGAAGCGCCACAGCAGCCACAGGTGAGAGAAGGAGTCCAAGCCCTCAACTGCTGCATTGGAGGCAAATTCCGGCTCAAAAACGATGCGTCCCTGCAGATGGGGCGCCAAAAAGCTGTTGCGTGGGATGCCGAACTTCTGCGGCAGGTCGGTATGTATGTGTGCAATAGGTTCCATGCCGGTCATTGTACGGCATGGAGGCGTGGGACGTTGCGCGCAATTCTTCGCCGAGGTCTCCCGTCGTGCAACCAACGGTTGCTTGGAGGGGCGCCTGCCGCCGCGTATGCTTAAGCCATCAACCAGCAGAAAGGAGCCGCTATGGCCTTTGCAGAAAAGCTCATTGCCATCCGTCGCGCCCATCACCTTACCCAAGAGCAGCTCGCCGCCAAGCTCTTTGTCACGCGCCAAGCCGTCAGCCGTTGGGAGCGCGACGAGGTCACCCCGGGCATCGACATGATGAAGCTCATTGCCACCGTAACCGGCGAGCCCCTGTCTCACCTGCTCGAAATGCCCGAGCACTATTGCCAGAGCTGCGGCATGATACTCACGCCCGACGACTGCGGCACCGATGCTGCGGGCACCGCGACCGATCATTACTGCAAGTGGTGCTACGACCACGGCAAGTACACCTACGACACCACCATGGAGGCAATGATCGAGGATTGTGCCCCGCGCCTGGCACAAAACACCGGCATGTCGCTCGACGAAGCCGTCTCGCTCATGGGCGCCGTCCTGCCGCAACTGGAGCGCTGGCGCGCCGTGCAAGAAAACGAAGAGCGCTACGGTGCCGAGGCGCGGGCGCGCTATGGCGATGAGGCTATCGATGCAGCAAACGAAGCGCTGCTGGACATGGACCCCGAGACATGGAACGACATGAAGGAACTTGAACGCGCTGTTCTGGGCCAGCTTTCGATTGCTATGGGCATTGGCGACCCAGAGAGCAACGAGGCTCGCAAGCTCGTCGCGATGCATCGTCGCTGGATTGCTCTCAACTGGGGATGCGAGCCCCAGAACGAAGCATACCTGGGCCTCGCCCACGGCTATCTTGCCGACCAGCGCTTTGTTGACTACTACGACAAGCCCTGCGGCACCGGAGCCACGGCGTTTCTGGTACAGGCCATCGAGTCGTCACTGGCCCGCGCATAGACCGCGGCGGCTTTGGGTATTTCAATCAAAACCTCAACCGATTGGAGACCCATGGCTACTGATCACGAGCTCGCGCTGTACGTTATGACCGGCTGCCCGTACTGCATAAAGGTCAAGCACTTTTTGGCCGATAACGGCGTGACCATTCCCGAGCGCAATATCTCGACCGATTCCGATGCCGAGCAGACACTCATCGCCGTCGGCGGAAAACGCCAGGTTCCCTGCCTATTCATCGACGGCAAGCCACTCTACGAATCGAGCGACATCATCGCGTGGGCACAGAAAAACCTGCTCTAGCACGCGCATCCCGTCCGTCCAAGGCCCCACCCCATACGGCCTAAACATGTACACCAGCATCCAAAGTCGACATTTTTCGACATCTTTGGATGCTGGTGTACAGTTTTTGCGGGTAGTCATGGACGCTCTTAACCGGCTAATTGTTTGAGGCGACCTTTGGATTATGGCTGTTTGACGCCTCTGGAAAGGGTTTCCGAGAGGGCTGTGGTCAAAAAAGGGCAAATATGAGTACTGTTACCTGTTTAGTAGCAGCGATTTTGATCACTTCAGGAACTATTCAACGTTCCATACGTCCGTAGACGACGCTATTTCTCCTCATATGTTTAATAAAAGTAGCTCCTAATGGGAACAAATCTCATCAGGAGCTACTATTTATAGCAAAATAAATGCAACTATAATGGCAACAGTACTCATATTTGCCCTTTTTTGACCACGACCCTCCAGAATAGCCGCTGAGGACGACACTAAATGACATAATCCGGCACTTGGACGTTCTTATATGACTAGCCATTGAAGGACACCTAACGACTACTCCCATTCGCGACACACTGTGTCGCGAATTAAGCTGATCCCATTATCGAAGACCAGTGAGAGCTCCTGCTCAGAATCTCGATAGCTTAATAAAGCGCTCCCCTCCGGAAGTTCAATGAGCATCCAAATTCCAGGCTGAAAAGCAAAGGAGTATCGAAGCCGTCAATGCTCATTTCCTATCGAACACGCGGGTCAAAACAAGCTAATTAGCCTGATAAACTGTTTGTATTTTTGTCTACAAAACTGTATACAAAAAGAGTATCCGTTGACCTCTGCTCGACATTATGCCGATCGATAGGAGGCGCTATGGACGCTAAGCAGCTCGAAAAGATGATGGGATTTGCCCCTGGAGAGTTGGAGAAAACCGCGGAAGCCTACGAAAAAGATGAGTGGCCGAAAGGTCACACCATCAAGTTGGGAAGGCTACCAATCTCTGATGAGCCGAGCGTCGTTTTATCAGCGCGTGTGGGCGAATCGGTTCTTGAAGCGTTTGATGCAAAAGCAAAGCGCCATGGGCAAACACGTACGGAGCGACTCAGGGAGCTCATCACGCTTGATGCAATGATTGCCTAGTTACCCACCACACCCAAACATGTACACCAGCATCCAAAGTCGACATTTTTCGACATCTTTGGATGCTGGT
>CAJMPF010000027.1 GCA_905215195.1 uncultured bacterium
CTCGCCCAACCAATCGGTGAGGCTATCGAGCTTGACGCCGCACTTGGCCGGGATGGTGAAGGCCAGGATGACGCCCGCAAGCGTAGCGTGCACGCCGCTCTTGAACATGCAGAACCACAGCAGCAGGCCCAGCACCGAGTACGGGGCAAGGCGGTAATGCTGCGTCTTGTTGAGCCACACGAGCGCGCAGGTCACAAGCGCGGCGGCGCCCAACCAAAACGGATTGGGGCTCTGACCGTAGAAGATGGCGATGGCGGCGATGGAGATGAGGTCGTCGGCGATGGCGAGCGTCGAGAAGAACACGCGCACGCCGTTGGGCACGCGATTGCCCAAAAGCGACAGCACGCCCAGCGCAAAGGCAATATCGGTTGCCATGGGAATGGCCCAGCCGTTGTGCGCGCCGGCATGGTTAAAGATCAGATAGATGCAGGCGGGAACGACGACGCCGCCCACGGCCGCCAGCATGGGAAGCATAGCCTGGCGCGGGTTTTTGAGCTCGCCGACCGTCATTTCATACTTGAGTTCAATGCCCACCAGCAAAAAGAAAATCGCCATGAGGAAGTCGTTGACGAATAGCTCAACGGTGAGACCGGCCGTAAGGTTGCCCAGACCCACATACAGCGGGGTCTCCAAAAAGTGATGGATGGCCTCGTAGGCATCGGTATTGGCGCAAATGACGGCGGCGATGGCAGCGATCACCATGACGGCGGCGGAAATCGTGCCGTTCTCGGTAATGCGCTCCCAAATGTCGTGACGTTCAAAGCGTTTGCGCTCACGGACGTTGAACAGCTGCTCGGGTGCTGCCATGGGCGGCTCCTTTCACGGGAAAGCTCCCGTCTTAAAAAAGCACGGCCCGCCCAAGTGGCGGCGCCGCGCTCTAACGTATTACGCTTGCATCTAGCCTACCCTGCACGACAAGCGCGCAAGCGTGGCCGAAAAGCGGAACCACAGGTTGAACATTATTTGCTCAACGGCACGGGCACGCCTATCCAAGAGACGACGCGGCGCCGTGCACAAAAAACGACCGGAGCGCGGGGCGTCCGCGATCCGGTCGTGGCGTTTGGTCAACTAAACCTAGCAGGCGGCCATGATGGGGGCAGCAACCTGCTTCTTACGGGAGAGGACGCCCGGCATCCAGACGCCGTCGTGCTCGTCAGCAATGCCCAGGCCCTTCTGAGCAGCCTCGGTCTCGCCCTCGAGCAGGACCTGCGAGCCCTCCTCCATGATGTCGGTAATGCACAGGGCGATGCCGGCGGCACCCTTCTCGGCGGCGTAGGCGCGCATGGCCTCGCGAATCTCGTCGATCATGCCGAGTGCGCGAGTCTTGTCGACAGTCTCGTACTGGCCGATGAGCAGCTTCTTGCCGGCAGGCTCGAACATCTTGATGTCGTTGCCGACCATCTCGGCTGCGGTGAAGGAGCCAGACGGACGGGTGAGGAAGACCTCCATGCCAAACTTGACCGGGTCGACGCCCACCTGCTCGCCGAGCTTGGCGGCGACGGCGCGGTCGACATCGGTGGTGGTGGGGCTCTTGAGCATGAGCGTGTCGGTCATCATGGCCGAGAGCAGCAGCTTGGCCTGGACGTCGGAAAGCTCAACGCCGAGCACGCCGGCGAGCTTGGTGACGATGGTGCAGCTGGAGCCCCAGGGCAGGCAGATGTAGTGCAGCGGGCCGGCGGTCTCGAAGTCGCCGATGCGGTGATGATCGACAACGCCAAAGACCGTGGCGTCCTTAAGGCCGGCGACGGACTGGGCAGACTCGTTGTGGTCGGTGAGGACGACGAGCTGACCAGCCTCGACGGACTCGATCACGCGGGGCTCGGCGATGCCGGCGTCGGCGAGCAGCTTGGCGGACTCGGCCGGAAGCTGACCAAGGGCGCAGGCCTCGTAGGTGTTGCCGGCATACTCAACATGGTTGAGCAGCTGGGACAGGACGACGGCGCTCATGATGGCGTCGTTATCGGGGTTCTGGTGACCAAAGACAAGAACGTTTGCCATGGATATCCTCCACTTGATATGTGTACTTGGACGTAGCTATGGTAGCACGCCGATGCCGAGCCTTCGCAGACGGAAGGGCCACGGCATATTTTGGGGCGCAGCCTTGGCCTCCTTGCACCAGCTATTTGCCGGCGGCGCGCAGGGCTACGTAGGCGGCACCGATAATGCCGGCGTCGTTTCCGAGCGAAGCGACCTTAATGGGCGTCTCGCGCGAGGCGGAAAGCGCGTACTGCTTAAAGTGCTCGCGAACCTTGTCGAGATAAACATCGGCCGAAGCGGACGCGCCGCCACCGATCAGGAACATCTCGGGGTCGACCACGTTGGCAATAAGCGCCAGTGCGCGGCCGAGATAGTCGGCCATGGTATCGGCCGCGGCCAGCGCGAGCTTGTCGCCCTCGCGACAAGCCTGGAACACGTCCTTGGAATCGGAGGGGCCGGTCAGCTCGATGGGCTCGACGCCCGCCTTCTTGCACTCGGCAAGGTAGTTGCTCACCACGCCGGTGGCGCTGGAATACTGCTCCAGGTGGCCATGGCCGCCGCAGCCGCAGGTGCGCTCCTCGGCCGGGTTCAGGCACATGTGGCCAATCTCGCCGCCAGCACCCACAACGCCCGATACCACGTCGCCGTTAACGATAACGCCGCCGCCCACGCCGGTACCGATGGTGACCATCACCACGTTCTGTACGCCCTTGGCAGAGCCGAGCCAGGCCTCGCCCATAGCAGCAGCGTTGGCGTCGTTCTCGTACTTAACGACCGCGTCGGGGCAGTGCTCCTGGATGGCGATCTTGAGCTCGGGCAGGTTGATGGCGATGTTCGCCTTGACCTTGGCATCGCCCGATGCCGGGATGGGGCACGGAACGGCCAGGCCAATGCCCGACACAAAGGCACGTGGAATCTGGGCCTTAGCGACCACCTGGTCGATAGCCTCGGTCACCGCGGCAAAGCCCGCAGCGTCGACGATGGGAGGCGTGGGCACGCTGGCCTTGGCAAGCAGGTTTCCGTCCTCGTCGAACAGGCCCTCCTTGACCGAGGTACCGCCGACGTCGATGCCGATGTAATACTGCTTAGGTTCCATGGGAGCCCGCCTTTCTCGTTTAAACATTGCCTGTATGGTACCGCTCCCAAGGCAAAAACCTACCAAAAAGGGACAGGTTTGTTTTGGCAGTTTTTATCTGGGAAAACGCGAATGGCTGCTCAACAGGCCGCGCAAGACCATCCCCAAAAATAAAGGCGCCGGGAGGCGGAGACTCCCGGCGCCCGTCAAAGGGACTATGTTGTCTGTTGGACCGCACGGTCCTTCGCGGCGATAACGCCGACTAGGCCTTAAGTGCCTGCAGCTGCTTGTGGATTTCGATGAGCTCCGTCGCCATGACGCGCATGGTCTCGGTACCGGCCATCTGGTCTTCGGCATGCAGCAGAATCAACGGGGCCTCGCCGTTACGCTCGCCGTTGGCCTCCTTCTTCAGAAGCCCCATGTGAACATCGTGGCCACCGTTATAGGCCTCGTCGCCCTGCTTGATAAGCTCCTCGGCGGCGTCAAAATCGCCCTCCTTGGCCTTTTGCACGGCATTGATGTACATGCTCTTGGCGGTACCGACGTAGCTGATGATCTCAAAGCAGGTCATCTGCAGTTCGTTCATATCCTCCATGCGGAGCACCTATCCCATCACGCTGACGCAGTGGTCGATAATGCCGGCAGCGTTCATGCGGCCGTAGTCGACCATGTTGATGACCTCGACCGGAAAACGACCGGCGGCCTCCTTCTCAAAATCGCCCTTGGTATAGCCGATCTGCGGACCAAGCAGCAACATGTCGCACTCGTCCAGGTGATCGTGGGCCTCGTTCATGGGACGAGCCTCGACCTCAATATCCAGACCACGGTTTGCAACCTCGGCCTGCATCTTCTGGACCAGCAGGCTCGTGGACATACCGGCATTGCAGCAGAGCATGATCTTCTTCATGGTTTCCTCCTTATAACTGCGCGGCGCGCAGACGACAACTGGTTTTATTCCTTGCGGCTATTGTGCCCACCCCCCTGCATCTTTACACAAGGGAGAGAGCCGCGGGCACCGGTACCGCGTACCGGCGCCCGCAAAGGTGAAAGGGACGAACGTTAGGCGTTCTACTCGGCGAGAGCCTCCTGCTTGGCGATTGCCTTCTCGGAAATCTTCATAAAGGGCAGGTAGACGGCCATGCCAATGACAATCTCGAGAGCCTGCCACACGCCGGCGCGCCAGTCAAAGCCCGTAGCGAGCAGGGCATTGATGACGGGAGGCATGGTCCAGGGCACCTGGGCGATGCAGGGGCTGATGATGCCTGCGCAGGTAAGGCCATAGGTGATGCCGATGAACAGATCGGGGAGGAGGACAAACGGAATCATGAGCGGCAGGTTGTACACGATGGGGTAACCGTAGATAACCGGCTCGTTGATGTTGAACAGACCAGGCAGGATAGCCATCTTGGAAACGGTCTCGGAAGCCTTGTTCTTGGAGAACAGGAGCGTGTCGAGCAGAAGCATGAGGGTGCAGCCCGAGCCGCCGATGAGGGCAAAGCTGTTAACGATCTGCATGTTCATGTAGTGATCGGGCTGGATGGTGCCACCGGCGGCGAAGGGAGCCATGTTGTCGACGATGAGCATGGTCAGGATCGGCTCGACGGTAGCGCCAGAGATGGTGGACTGGTGAATACCGACGCAGAACAGCAGGTTAGCAAGGGTGTAGATGAGGATAACAGCCCACGGACCGGCGTTCATGATGCTCTTGAGCGGGTTGGAGATGCACGTGGAGATGATGGCGCACAGATCGGTGCCGGCGCACACGGCGAGCAGGGCTGCGGCAAGAGCGAAGATTGCGAGGTTGAGCAGCATCGGGATCATGACGTTGAAGGAGTTGGAGACCGCGGGGGGCACGCCCTCGCCCAGCTTAACCTTGAGCTTCTCGACGCCAGAAATCTTGATGAAGAGCGAAACGGAGAGCAGAGCGATGATAATGGCCGAGAACAGACCGTTGGTGCCGGTGTTGGCAGTCGAAAGGGCACCCGTGACCTCGGCGGAGGTAATCTTGTCGGTGAGCAGCGGGCTCGTGGCGGCAAGCGAGGCGGTGATCTGCTGCGGCATCATGATGACGAAGGCAGAGATGGCGACGACCACGCAAGCGAGCGGGTTATCGAAACGCTTGTTCTTGGCGAGACTGTAGCCAATCAATCCGGCCAAGATAATGGCAGAGACGTTGAGGGTGCCCAGCGTAATTGCCGAGCCCCACGTCTGAAGGTTGGCAAGGCCCGCCGCGTCGAGCGGGAACAGAGGGAACACGACGTTGTTAATAAGAACCGCGATACCCGCAAGGATATATAGCGGCGTGATGGTCGCGAAGGCGTCACGCAAGGAACGCAGGTGAACCTGGTTTCCCACCTTCGCAGAGACCTCGGCAAACTTGTCGAGGAAGCTCTTTCCGTTGTCACTGGCCATGATTGCTCCTAACTTTCAAATCCGGCCTTTTCCTATGCGCACGGTGGTCTGTCGCCCTCTGCCACCAGATGTGCCATGTGTTGCGCGCGGCGGCGCGCGGTCTGGGCGTTCGCCCGGTCGCTAATCAACCACGTGGGTCGTGGCGACCTGTTTGAGCCAGGCTGCCGACTTCTTAAGGCGGCGCTTGTAACCGTCCATAAGGTCGACCTCGACAAAACCGTAACGGTTCTTAAAGGCATTCGCCCAAGACCAGTTATCGATGACGGCCCAATAATGGTATCCGCGGCACTTGGCGCCCTCGGCGATGGCCTTGGCCACCCACTCCAGGTGCTGGCGTACAAAGTCGACGCGGTAGTCATCCTGGATGGTTCCTTCGGCGTCACGGTTCTTGTATTCGTCCATGATGCCGATGCCGTTCTCGGAAACGAACCACTCAAGATCGGGGTAGTTCTTAGCGCAGTCCATGCCAAAGTCGTAGAGGCCCTGCGGGTAGATCTCCCAGCCGCGGCTCTCGTTCATAACGGCGTCGGGCCACACATACTCGTCGGCAAAGTGCGGCAGGCCGTACTGGTCGACTTTGCTCGCCGGCGCCTGAACACGCGTGGGATGGTAGTAGTTGCAGCCGAGCCAGTCGACAACACCCTGCTTGAGAATCTCTTGGTCGCCGGCACGGAACGGGAGCTTAACGCCACCCTCGGCCAGGCTGTCGAGCACATCGGCAGGAAGCTCGCCCTTGGTAATAAGGTCGAGCCACCAGCGATTGTTGATGCCGCTGGTCATACGCACGGCCTCGAGGTCTGCCTCGCTGGGGTTCTCCTTGGTGTAGACCGGAGTAAAGCAGTTGATCATGCCGATCTTGGCATCGGCGCGAATAGCGCCCTCGTCATAGGCGCGACGATAGTTGGCCACGGCCAGCGCATGTGCCAGCGAGATGTGATACTGCACGGTGCGGGCGCGGTTGAAGTCGTGGAGCTGCGGGAACCACACGCCCTCCTGATAGCGCTGCTCGGGCTCGACGATGGGCTCGTTAAAGGTGAACCAGTACTTAATCTCCTGGCCAAACTCGTGGAAGGCGACGTCGGCGTAATGCGCGTAAGCCTCGACGACCTCACGGCTCTCCCAGCCGCCACGGTTAAAGAGGTAGGCGGGCATGTCAAAGTGGTACAAGTTGACAAACGGCTCCAGGCCGGCCTCGCGAGAAGCGCGGAACAACTCGTGATACCACGCAGCGCCTTCCTCGTTGAGGTTGCCATCGGCATCGAGCAGACGGCTCCACTGGATGGAAGTGCGATAGGTATCCAGGCCCAAGTCCTTCAAAATGCGAAGGTCTTCCTGGTACTTGGTCATAAAGTCATTGCCGGCGTAAGAGCCAACGCGGTTGTAGAACGAACCCAGATCCTGGATGGACCAGGTGTCCCACAGGTTCTCGAGCTTGCCGCCCTGGTTCCACTGACCCTCAGTCTGCGGGCCGGACATAGCAGCGCCAAAGAAGAAGTCGTTGGGCAGCTGATACTGTGCCATCAAAGTCCTCGCTTTCGTGTTCTAGAGCTTCCGGTTGGAGACGGGTTTGCTTTGGCAGGTTATCCGGCGCGGGCGCGCACCGGCCATACCGATATCCAACCCGCCAAAACAAAACCGTCCCCAAACGGTCGATCCTGTTGTGCGGAAGGATTCCGTTCGTTGCTTAGACTATAGCGCTCTAATTTTAAAAGTAAAGCGTCTTTTTCTTTTTTCTTTCTCGAACTTCTTAGATAAAAGTAATATGGGTGCCCTGTTGAGGGTTATACTTACTTTTGTATTCATATATGTCGGAAAGGAGGTTCCATGATTCCCAAATACGAGACGATAGCTGCAGATATTCGTCGAAGTATCGAGGATGGCGCTCTTAAACCGGGCGACAAGCTTCCCACCGTCGTTGAGTTCTGCGAGCTCTATAGCGTTTCCAAAATCACCGTCAAACGAGCTATCGAGCAAATCACCGAGGAAGGTCTTATTACCAGCCGGCGCGGATCGGGCACCTACGTTAAGGACACGGCGGGACTTCCCGGCCAGGCGTTTTTCCAGGGCAAAAACGACCGTGCCCAGGGCTTTTCGTATGAGCACCGCGGGGAAAAGGTGACCTCGGTGGTCTACGATTTCTCGATTGTTAATCCACCAGCGGACATCGCAGCCCAGCTGGGAATTGCCGAGGATGACTTTGCCTATCACGTCGTGCGCGTGCGTCAGGCCGATGGGAAGCCCATCGTTATCGAGTACACCTACATGCCCCTCGAGCTGATTCCGGGGCTGAAAAAGAAGGACCTGTACGGATCGCTCTACCGCTTCATCCGAGAGCAATGCGGGCTGAAGATTTCGAGCTTTCACCGTACCATTCGCGCCGTGGCAGCAACCGAGGAAGAAGCCGAGCGTCTGGACACCAAACCTGGCTCTCCCCTGCTCGAGCTCACCCAGATTGGCTTTTTGAACAGCGGTGCCGCCTTTGAATATTCGGTCTCGCGCAACGTTGGCGACCGCTTTGAGTTGCACAACGTAACGTTGGCATAGGTTTTATGGTCATACGGGCGCTCGTTTTGAGCAGTTTTACGCGGCGCCCGCGCAGCACAATGGGAGTATGAACATGTCCGATTTAATTAAACTGACGCCGATCTTCCACGAGAAGATCTGGGGCGGCCGTCAACTCAAAACCGTATTTGGTTACGACATTCCCGATGGTCCCATCGGTGAGTGTTGGGCCATCTCGGCCCACCCCAACGGTGACTGCCAGATTGCGGAGGGCCCGTATGCAGGCCACACGCTTTCGTGGCTGTGGGCCGAGCACCGCGAGCTCTTTGGCAACTGCGAGGGCAAGGAGTTCCCGCTGCTCATTAAGATTCTGGACGCCAAGGACGACCTTTCGATCCAGATTCATCCCAACGACGAGTACGCCGCCAAGCACGAGAACGGCAGCCTGGGCAAAACCGAGTGCTGGTATGTGCTGGATTGCGAGCCCGGCGCCACAATCATCGTCGGCCAGCGCGCGCATGACCGCGCCGAGGCCGCACAGATGATCGAGGACGGCCGCTGGGACGATATGCTCAACGTACTGCCGATCCACAAGGGCGACTTTTTCCAGATTGATTCCGGTACCGTGCACGCCATCAAGACCGGCACGCTCATTTTGGAGACGCAGCAGTCGAGCGACGTGACGTATCGCCTGTACGACTACGACCGTCCCGGCACTGACGGCAACCTGCGCCCGCTGCACATTGAGCAGAGCCTCGACTGCATCGACTTTGATGCTCAGGCTCCGACCGACGGCACGGTGACCGCGCCCGAGGTGGACGGCGTGACCGAGCTCGAGTCCAACCCCTGCTACACCGTCGATCGCGTGCGCGTCGACGGCAGCAAGATCCTCGACCAACGCTGGCCCTTCATGTGCCTGTCGGTCATCGACGGCGAAGGCACCGTCTGCGGCGACCCCGTCCACAAGGGAAGCCACCTGCTGGCCCCGAGCACCGTCAGCTCCATTGACCTCGAAGGCCAGATGGAACTGATCGTCTCGCACCTGTAAGCTACCGGTCCCCGAGCGCTCGCCGGGACTACGACAGCTTGACGATCGGTGCAAAACCTTTCATTAGCTTTTTGGTCTGGCCGGTCTTTTCGAATTGGACCTCGATCATGTCTCCGGCGACCGAGATCACGGTACCCGTGCCAAAGGTCTTATGGCTCACGGTATCGCCCGCGGCAAAGTCCTGCGATGCGCTGGCGCGATCGACCTTGCGCTCCACCGTCGGCGACACCTTGGACGACGGTTTTTTGGCTCGCGACGCACCCGAGCCAAAGGTCGAGGCAACACGGCCGGCGTCGGGCGAAACCCCACGATGGCGCTCGGTCCCGTAACTGCTGCCGCCAAAGAAGTCGTCAAAGCTCGATCCGCCGCGCGAACCGGAACCGCCGGTCGAGCGCGTATGCGAACCGAACACCTTGCCGCCATACATATCCGAGCCCATGCCCGAGCCAAAAGTGCCGTGACGGTCGCCGCGCTTCTCCCAGCCCGTGCCCTCAAAACCGGCAGAACCGATACCGCTAAACTCGATGTCCTCAAACGGAATCTCGTTGAGGAAGCGCGAGCGCGGGTTGGCAGAGGTCGAACCGTAGGTGCGACGCGTGGCCGCATAGGTCAAGAACAGTCGCTTACGGGCACGCGTGATGGCAACGTAGGCCAGGCGACGCTCCTCCTCGAGCTTACCCGGATCATCGCTGCCGCCAAAATCGTGCACGTGTGGGAAGATGCCCTCCTCCATGCCGGCCACGAACACCGCCGGGAACTCCAAGCCCTTGGCGGAGTGGATGGTCATCATGGTGATGGCATGCGTCTCGCCGGCCAGGGAATCCAAGTCGGAGCGCAGGGCCAGCCACTCCATGAGTGCCGGCAGCGCCTTGCAGGTGAGCGGACCGTAGGTGCGCTCGATCTCGTCGGCATGCACGGCACCTGCCGGTATCTCCGTCGGCGCGGCATAGGCGTTACCCGCGATGGCGGCGGCCAGGGCATCCTGCGGTGAGAGCGCCGGGGCGGCTAGTCTATCGAGCGGATTGGAACCTGCAGCATCGCGCGCGCCGACGAGTGCCTCAAACGAGGATGCCGGGGCAGATGGCCCCGGTTCGGGCGCGGGCGCGCTCACCACGACGGACTCGGCGCCGGCGGGCACGTCGGCAACACCGGCCGCGCGCAGCTCTTCTAGGCTCTCGAGCGTACCCTCGATATCCTCGTGCGTCTCCTCAAATTCGGCAGCGACGCCCAGGAATTCCTGGATGTTCTCGGCGCGGCTCTCGGACTCCATGGTGCCCTCGGCGCGGAACGCCTGCAGCAGGCCCGTCTTGTCGACAATCATCTCGACGACGTCCTTGAGCTCGCCGTCCATGCGGCGACCCTCGCGCACCAGCGCCACAAAACTCGACAGGCCGTTGCGGACCTTGGCGCTAAACATGCCCGTCTCGGCCGTCGCGATCTCGCAGGCCTGGAAGAACGAGCAACGGTTGTCGCGCGCCAGCTGCTCGATCTTTTGGATCGAGGTGGAACCGATGCCGCGGCGAGGTGTGTTGATGACGCGCTTGACGCTCATCTCGTCGGCCGGGTTCACGATCATCTTGAGGTAAGCCATGACGTCGCGGATCTCGGCACGGTCGAAGAATCGCGTGCCGCCCACGATCTTGTAGGGCACGCCCGCGCGCAGGAACATATCTTCGAGTATGCGCGACTGGGCGTTGGTGCGGTAGAACACGGCGATGTCGTCGTAACTCGTGCCCTTGGAGTGCAGCTTTTCGATCTCGCCGGCAATCCAGCGGCCCTCGTCGCGCTCATCGCTTGCCTGGAAGGCCTGGATCTTCTCGCCGTCGCCCTCGGCCGTAAACAGGCGTTTGTCCTTGCGCTGCGAGTTGTGGCGCACCACGGCGTTGGCGGCGCTCAGGATATGACCCGTGGAGCGGTAGTTCTGCTCCAGCTTGACGGTCTTGCAGTCTTTAAAGTCCTTCTCAAAGTCCAGGATATTGGTGATGTCGGCACCACGCCAGCTATAAATGGACTGGTCGTCGTCGCCCACAACCATGAGGTTTTGGTACTTGGCGGCCAGCAGGTTGGCGATCTCGTACTGGACGTGGTTGGTGTCCTGGTACTCGTCGACGCTAATGTAGCGGAAGCGCTCCTGGTACTTGTCGAGCACCTCGGGGCGGGTGCGCAGCAGCTCGAGTGTGCGCACGAGCAGGTCGTCGAAGTCCATGGCGTTGGCGGCACGCAGGCGGCGCTCCAGCTCCAGGTAGACCTGCGCAGCCTTTTTGTCATTAGGGCTGTCGGCGGATTTGAGCATGTCCTCGGGCCCGATCATGGCGTTTTTAGCCGAGCTGATCTTGCTGCGGATCATGTTGATGGGGAACTGCTTTTGTTCAATGCCGAGCGCTTGCATAATGTCGCGAACCATGCGCTTTGAGTCGTCATCGTCGTAGATGGTGAACTGCCCGGTGTAGCCCAGCAGGTCGGCGTCCTCGCGCAGCATGCGCACGCACATGGCGTGGAAGGTGCACACCCACATGCCGCGGGTGCCGCTGGGGATGAGCGCTGCCAGACGCTCACGCATCTCGGCCGCGGCCTTGTTGGTAAACGTGATGGCCAGGACCTGCCAGGGCTTAACGCCCAGGTCGCCAAGCATATGCGCGATGCGGAAGGTCAAGACGCGGGTCTTGCCCGAACCGGCGCCGGCGAGCACCAGCAGCGGGCCCTCGGTGGTCAGGACCGCCTCGCGCTGGGCGGGGTTCAGGCTATCAATATCGACGAGCGG
>CAJMPF010000028.1 GCA_905215195.1 uncultured bacterium
TAAGTGCTCTCCGGCTCGTGCGGAACTCGCGATCGACTTCGCATGCCGCCGGGCAGCCGGGGCCGACACCCCTCAAAGTTTTTCAAAATAGTTGTTGACGCGCGCGTAACGACTCGTCTAATATATCCCTTGCGCGATGGACCTGTAGCTCAGTTGGTTAGAGCGTCCGGCTGATAACCGGGAGGTCACAAGTTCGAATCTTGTCAGGTCCACCATCAAAACGTTAAGAGCCCCGGGGCATTGCCTCGGGGCTTTTTTCTTATCGATAAAAGTAGTCAAAATAGCCCCGTCCCAAATTAACTACTTTGATTTTGTGTGCTGGGCGAAAGATTGGGTAGTATAGCTATTCAATGCGGCGAAGGCGCCGCGTGTTAACCGCTACGTACCGGAGGTGTTCCATGGTTCGTGTCGACATAGAGACCATCGTCATGGCCGCCGGTCCCGTGCCATCGCTTATCGTGCTTCGCGAGCGCTGCAGCAAATCGGACTCCCCCGCGCCGCTGCGCTCCCTCTCTATCCAAACTGGTTCCTTTGAGGCTGCGGCTATTAGCCGTGGTATCGACAGCGGTCGTGCCGAGCGCCCGATTGCCCATGACCTGCTGCTCGATACGCTTGATGCCCTGGACGCAAAACTTGAGCGTATCGAGATCGTCCGTGCCGAGCCTCCCGTGTTTTACGCGACGGTCGTCGTTTTGGCCGGCGGCAGCGAGCATGGCATCGATGCCCGTCCTAGCGACGCCATCGCTCTCGCCGTGCGTAGCAATGCCCCCATGTTTGTGGAGGACGACATCATGAACCGCCTGGGCACCGTATCTCCGGTTGCCGAGGAAATCGATGACGAGCAGGAATTTGAGAAGTTCGACGAGTTCGTCCATACGCTCTCGCCCGATGATTTTTAAATGACGGGTAGTCATGAGACGGAGTATGCACTGATGGAGCGTGGCGTCTCGGCCGAGGTCGCCGCTATTGCCCGCGAGGCCCAGATGCGCTCGGAGGCGTCCGAGGCCGCACGCATCGCCTACGTGACGCAGGCCCGTACACTTCGCGAGCGCCGTGCCTCCTTTATCAAGATGGTTGCCGTCTCCGCACTTGTCGCGGCAATCTCATCGCGCCTTCGTGGTACAGTTGGTGCGCTTGGGTTTTCGATTTCGACGGGCTTGGTCATCTGGGGCGTAGTCGATGCCGTGATGCTGACCAACCAGATCAAGGTTCTCGATAAGCGCGCGGCCGATATGATGCGCGCCCGCGACGCCGCCGCCAAGATCGCTGCCGAGGCACAAGAGATGTAACGACGCCGGACTCGATGGGAAGGTCTAAAAATGGCACAGGATATGCAGGACGCCGGAAACGTCTCCGCCGAGCTCGACGCCATGGTGTGCGACCTTATCGGGGCATTTTTAGACGATCTTGCCGCTGGTGAGAATCCGGGCGTTGTCGTTGCGATCGAGGACGCCGCGTCCAACCGTTATCTGGCGGCACTCGACGAGGACGGCGAGGAGGCATGCCTCGAGGCTGCCACCAACTTTATCTCCGAGCACAAGATGGGTCTTAAGGACGAGGGCCTGGGCCGCATCGCCCGTTACGCCATCGGCTACACCGGATGTGTCGAAATTGACGGCGGCTACCATGACGCCCTGCTCGTGAGTTTCTTTGAGACAACGCTCGAGAGCGGCTTTTCGGCATACGTACTGTACGAGGGTGTGGGCGCCGGCGATGGTTTTATGTGGAGCGACCCTGAACCTGCAGGCGAGGAAACCCCTCTTATCTAAAATCGCTAAAATAAACGAGTTTTCGGTAAAAGGCTCATTATTCCCGCCGAGCGTTGTGTTGCTGGGCGGGTCGCATACGCGTGCCGTTTGTATATGGATAGAAGATAGGGGAACTACATGCGCGTAGACAATCTGAGGAACATCGCCATCATCGCTCACGTCGACCACGGCAAGACGACGATGGTCGACAAGCTCCTGCGTGCCACGGACGCCTTCCGTGCCAACCAGCAGGTCGAGGACCGCGTCCTGGATTCTAACGACCAGGAGCGCGAGCGCGGCATTACGATTCTCGCTAAGAACATCTCTATCGAGTACAAGGACGTTAAGATCAACGTCATCGACACCCCGGGCCACGCTGACTTTGGCGGCGAGGTCGAGCGCGTGCTGCGTATGGCCGACGGCGCCCTGCTGCTGGTCGACGCTTTTGAGGGCCCCATGCCCCAGACCCGTTTCGTGCTGCGTCACGCTATCGACACCGGCCTCAAGATCATGATCGTCATCAACAAGATCGACCGTCCGGGCGCCAACCCCGAGAAGGCCTACAACGACTGCCTGGACCTTATGGCCGACCTGGGCGCCACCGACGACCAGCTCGAGTTTGCCATGGAGCACGTGGTCTACGCCAGCGCCATGAATGGCTTTGCCCGCCTTGCCCCCAACGACGGCAACATGGACATGTATCCGCTGCTCGATATGATCATCGACGACATGCCCGCTCCCGAGGTTGACGAGAACGCCCCGCTGGCCATGCAGTGCGTGACCATCGACCACTCCAACTTTGTCGGCCGCATCGGTATCGGTCGCGTGTACTCCGGCACCATCCACCAGGGTGATCAGATCCTGGTCGTCAAGAACGACGGCTCCAGCGCTACCGCTACCGTCAAGCAGCTCTTTACCTTCGACTACCTGGGCCGCACCGAGTGCCAGGAAGTCGGCGCCGGCGACATCGCCGCCGTCGTGGGCATCGACCGCACCGATATCGGCGATGTCTACACCGATCCCGAGAACCCCGTCGAGCTCGAACCCATCGAGATCGACCCGCCGACCCTGTCCATCGTCTTTGAGGCCTCAACCTCCCCGCTCGTCGGTCGCGACGGCGACATCGTGGGTGCCCGTCAGCTCAAGGAGCGTCTGTTCAACGAGGCCGAGAACAACGTGACCATGAAGATCGAGGAGCTCGAGGACAAGAGCGGCGTTGAGGTCTCGGGCCGCGGCATTCTGCACCTGTCCGTCCTGATGGAGTCCATGCGCCGCGAGGGCTTTGAGTTCCAGGTCGGTCGTCCCCGCGTTCTGTTTAAGAAGGATGAGAACGGCAACAAGATGGAGCCCGTCGAGCAGGCTGTCGTCGAGTGCCCGGACGAGTACTCGGGCAAGGTCGTTGAGGTCTTCGGCACCTCCGGCGGCATCATGACGAGCATGGATACTTCGGGCATCGTGACGCACCTCGAGTTTAAGATCCCGACCCGCGGCATCATGGGTCTTAAGAATCGCATCATGAACGTCACTCACGGCGAGGGCGTGTTCTACCACACCTTCTTGGAGTACGGTCCCTATGCCGGCGAGATCGGCAACCGCCAGAACGGCGCCATGATCTCCATGACCACCGAGAAGGCCGTTGCCTACGCCCTGGGTACGCTGCAGGAGCGCGGCCAGCTGTTTGTTGAGCCGGGCACCGAGTGCTACGAGGGCATGATCGTGGGCGAGCGCAGCAAGGCCGGCGACATGGTCGTCAACATCGCCCGTACCAAGAACCTGGGCAACCAGCGTTCCTCGACCTCCGATATCTCCGTCCAGCTGGTGCCGCCCCGCACCTTCTCGCTGGAGGAGGCGCTGGAATACATCGCCGACGATGAGCTGGTGGAGGTCACTCCCAAGAACATCCGCCTGCGCAAGCGTCTGCTCAATGCCACCGACCGCAAGAAGGCCGCCGTCCGCGCCGGTCAGGTCAACAAATAAGCGCTGAGCTTTATAGCGACTAACAAGAAAGGGCGTCGACCGCGATGGTCGGCGCCCTTTTTGGTGCAAGGGGATTGAGCTGGTCTGCACCACCACAAAGGTGTCTGTCCCCTTTGTGGTGGTTGGCGGCTAAGCGGTGGGGAGTTCTGGCATGTTAGCCGGCTGCTGCGGCTTGAGGTGGGCGTTGCGCCAGATGATCTGGATGATGTAGCCGAGCATAAAGACAAAGGCCACGCCGCTGATGAAGCCGCCTGCGAGGGGAAGCCCCGTGAGGGCGCCGGCGATCACGCCGCCGATGGCTGCCATGGCGTAGCGGTTTTGGCTGTGTCCGACCATGCGGGCGATCGCGCACCCCGCAAAGGCACTCGACACCAGTGCGATGCCAATAACACCGCACATGAGGGCTCCGGCAAGCGACAGACCAGCGATAGAGATAATTAGCAGTAGGACGGCGGGGACGATAGCAATCGTGCCCAGAAGACCGCTCACCCACAGGGGCATGGGGCGCTGGTGGAGCATACCGGCGGCGCTGGCAGTCGCACGCGGAAAGACGAGCTCGAGCAGCAGAGCGACAAAGCAGGTCGAGAGTGCCGCGGCGACGATACCGCCGATGACATCGTTAACGGTGGAAGTATCCTCGTTCTCGGTGCGGTCGATCTTGAGTGCGCCGACCTCGGCTCCCGCGGCGCGCTCGGGGTCCTCGGAGACGTGCGCGTTCACGGTGCCGGTGATGTGGGCGTTCTTGCCCAGGATGAGCTTGTCGGCCCAAACCTCGACATCGCCCTCGACGGCGCCATCGATGGTCACCGTGTTGCCCGCAAGCGCTGCCGACTTGGTAGAGCCGCGCAGGGCAACCGTCTCGCCTATCGCGTAAAAACAGTTGGCGGTGCTGTCGGCGTTGAGAACAACGTGCTGGCCAGCGACGGTCACGCTGCCATCAACCGTGGTCTGGGCGATATCAATCGTGCGCGCCGCAAGACGAACGGCGCCGCCAACCGTGCAGTCGCGAATTGAGAGGGTATCGCCCGCGGCGATGATATCGCGGTCGATGGACGCATCGTCCAAGTTGAGGGCCTGGCCGGCCCAGTACAGGTCACCCTCGACGCCAGACGGATCGACGTCATTGTCGGTCGCAAGTACGTTTCCTGCGGTGTCCGTGCCGGCGAACGACGCCGTGGGAAGCGCAGTGATCGCCAGTGCGATGAGCGCGAATGCCATAAGCAGGCAGCGACGCATCTTGTGTGACGGCGCCGTCACGGTTTGATTGAAAGCCATGGTTGATCCTTTTGTTAGGTGTTCGGCATATACCTAACAGGGTACCCAACGCGTGGGCGCTCTAAAAGAGCCTCTCGGTTGCATTTCGAAGGGTCGTGCCATGCTGTCTACTTTTTACGGTGCAAGAAGCGCGCGATATCTTCTTCGGTGGGGCTTTTGATATCAAAGCGCAGCGAGAGCCAGCGCAGACCCATGGTCACGACAACGCATACGACCAGCGCGGCGACATTGCTCATGATGCCGCTCATAACGAGGCACACATAGCTTGTCGATCCGGCGATGGCGGCGATGGCATAAAAGTTAGTACGTTGGAAAATGCCCGGAACCACGCCCATAAAGCCGTCGCGCAACATGCCGCCGCCCACCGCGGTGAAAAAGCCCATCATGATGCACACCGCCGGCGCAAAGCCGTAGACCAGCGCCTTGTCTGCTCCAGTGGCGGCGTAGATGCCGACCGAGATGATGTCGAGCAGGGGGATGAGTTTGTCGGGCTTATCGACGATTGCCGGGAAGATGTAGATGATGGCTGCCGTGGCAATGGAAAGCGGGAGTGCCATCGGCTGGTTGAGGATGTAGACGTTGCCCACCTGTAGCGTCATGTCGCGCAAGAGACCGCCGCCCAGACCGCAGACTACCGCGAGCGCGACGGCGCCCACCAGGTCGAGCTTGTGCTCGCGCGCAACCAGTACACCCGAGATCGATGCAGCGACAACAGCGAACATCTCGAGCCAAAACGGGATGGCAACCATGGCATCCGAGGCGTGTGCGGTAACGATCATAGCGGCGGCAACGGGCAAGATGGGGTCCTTTGAGTTACGGGTTTAGACAATGCCCGTACATAGTACATGTTCGGCGCCGATTGCGACCCTATTGCTCGGCAAACGGTCGGGACTGGGTACGGTCATAGGTTCCATGTTAGGGGATCCGGGTTGATGCTGAACGCGATGGGGGCGTGGTCGAATAGGAGGGATGTCCAAATTTTGAGCTCCGCTCAAAATTTATCCGGTCGGCTTGCGCCGACCGCGCTGCGCTAAAAACGCGCCACGGGCGCGTTTTCTTTACGCTCCGCGCCCTGGCGGGTTCGAATCCCTCCTCCTGCGCGTTATTGAAATGTGCCCAAAAAGAAAAAAGCCCCATTGCTGGGGCTCATACCATCTAATGGCGGAGGAGGAGGGATTCGAACCCTCGTGACCTTATACAGGCCAAACGGTTTTCGAGACCGCCGCATTCAACCACTCTGCCACCCCTCCGCGTGGGGTAAAAACAAAGCAGGCACTAAGGCCTGCTTTGGAATTAACTGGCGGAGAGTCAGGGATTTGAACCCTGGAGACGCTTTTGACGCCTACACGATTTCCAATCGTGCTCCTTCGGCCACTCGGACAACTCTCCGTTAAATGCGAAAGTCAGTATACACGAGGAATCGCAAAGTGCAAACAGAAAAGTTGGCATTTTTTAAAACGCTTGGCCGCGCTTGGCGTTGCAGTGGGGTTTGAGGTGCCAAAAAACGGCTTCCGACCAGCGTGGTTGATCAACTCAATTGTTCAAAAGGGGTATTCATAAGCGACTTGGCAATGAATTTAAAAATCTTTGGGTGGTGCTGTGGACCACTGGTATGCATTTTGCGACCACAGCCTTGTGCCCGTTGACCTGCGGCTTGGCTCAGCTTGTCCCCACGGCACCGTATCTTGTCCACAGATCTGTCAAGCTTTTGGTCAGCATTTGGTTGGAATACGCATGAAGAGCCGTGTAAGCATGGGCATATGTGGAGGTCATGAGGTTGTAGCTGCATATTCTTGCAGCCTGGGAGGTTGAAAGATATTATTACCAAGTCTTTTCCTGCTTCAGGCGCACCTTCACGACCTGAAGCCACATTTGCCCAGAGGAGGTGACAATATGAAGGCTTATGAACTGCTGTTCTTTGTTGACCCGTCGCTCGACCCCGAGACTCGTCTCGCTGTTATGAAGCGTATCGATACCACGATCGCTGAGGGCGCTGGCAAGGTCGACTCCGTTGACGAGTGGGGCAAGCGCAAGCTCGCCTACGAGATCAACGACCTCACCGATGGTGACTACACCCTCATCAACTTCCACGCAGATCCTACCCAGATCGCCGAGCTTGATCGCGTCCTGCGCATCACCGACGCTGTGGTCCGCCACATGATCGTCCGTCGCGACGACCAGGAGTAAGACTGTCGTTTTGGACTGGGCTTGTGCCCCAAGAGGAAGTAGTGAGTTATGAGCATCAATCGAGTGAACATCACCGGTAACCTCACCCGCGATCCCGAGCTGCGCGCCACCGCCGGCGGAACCCAGGTTCTGTCCTTTGGCGTCGCCGTGAACGATCGTCGCCGCAACGCGCAGACTGGCGAGTGGGAGGACTATCCCAACTTTGTCGACTGCACTATGTTCGGCACCCGCGCCGAGGCCGTGAGCCGTTTCCTGGCAAAGGGAAACAAGGTCGCGATCGAGGGCAAGCTGCGCTACAGCTCTTGGGAGCGCGACGGTCAGCGCAGGAGCAAGCTTGAGGTCATCGTCGATGAGATCGAGTTTATGAGCTCCCGTGGTGGCCAGGGTGGCTACGATCAGGGCGGTTACGCCCCCGCAGCTCCCGCGCCCACAGCACGTCCTGCCGCACCGGTGGCCACGCCGCCCGCGGTCGACGTCTACGATGAGGACATCCCGTTCTAAGGGTGTTCACCTATTTTTGAGTGAGAGGCGGCTTCGGTTCGCCGAAGTTGCCAAATGAAAGGTATTTTGACATGGCTAATGATTTTTCTGCACGTCAGCCGCGTCGTAAGTACTGCCAGTTCTGCAAGGAGAACACTGAGTTCATCGACTATAAGGACACTCAGCTTCTCCGTAAGTACATGACCGACCGTGGCAAGATCAAGCCCCGTCGCGTCACTGGCGCTTGCACGCAGCATCAGCATGACATCGCCAACGCCATCAAGCGCGCCCGCGAGATGGCTCTCCTGCCGTACACCGTCCCCGTGGTTTCCTCTCGTGGCAACCGCGACCGCGGCTAAGAAGGGAGACGCATCATGAAGGTTATTCTTCTCGATGAGATCAAGGGCAAGGGCGGCGAGGGTGACGTCGTAGAGGTCGCTCAGGGTTACGCTGAGAACTTCCTGTTCCCCAAGAAGCTCGCTGTTGCCGCCACCAAGGGCAACCTCAAGCAGCTTGACGAGCGTCGCAACAACATCGCCAAGCGCGAGGCCGTCCGTCTGGCTACCGCCAACGAGACCAAGGCTGCCTTCGAGGGCAAGACGGTCACCGTTGACGTCAAGGTCGGCGACGAGGGCATCCTCTTTGGCTCCGTTACCGCCGCTATGATCGCTGACGCCATCAAGACTCAGCTCGGTATGGACATCGACCGCAAGCGCGTCGAGCTCGGTAAGCCCATCAAGGTTGCCGGTGCCCACACCGTTGCCATCTCGCTGTACCGCGAGATCAAGGCCGAGGTTGTCGTTCTCGTCGGCGTTACCGCCGAGGAGCTCGCTTCCGAGGCTGAGGTCGAGGAGGCCGCTGAGGTCGCCGAGGCCGAGACCGCCGAGGTCGAGACTGAGGCTGCTGCCGAGTAGCATTTGCTGCAACGCAACAATCTTGTTCTAAGAAGGGCGCTCTGGGAAACCAGGGCGCCCTTTTGTTTTTTTGCGCTGAGTGAGTGTCATGGCGAACGTTGCGCCGAAGTCCTATATACAGGACCGTTCATCCGTTTGGTTCGGTGATGATTGGCGGCGCGCGGCGCGTTTTGGGACCATGGCTGATACTATGGATGCTCGCAAGCGATATGAATGAGGATGCTCATGGCATATGACGATAGGGAGACCGGGCTGACGGTTGAGGACCGCGGCTCAAAGTTGGGTCTTCCCCAAAACCAAGATGCAGAGGCCAATGTACTGGCCGCTATGCTGCTATCGCCCGAGGTGGTCGAGGAGGCCCAGGTCGAGCTGCAGCCCGATGACTTCTACCGGCCCATTCATAAGACCATCTATACCGCGATGGTCGATATGTACAACAGCCGCATTCCCATCGACTCCATCTCGCTGATCGATTACCTGCGAAGCATCAACAAGCTCGACGCCGTGGGCGGCGAGGCGTACATTTTGGAGCTGATGGGTCAGACCCTGTCGCTCGTCAACTGGCAGCACCATGCCGCCATCGTTCGCCGCGATTCGATGCTGCGCGAGCTGATCGGCGCCACCAACGAGATCAACGCGCTGGCATATAACGCCCCCACCGACACCAAAGAGGTTGTCGAGCTGGCCGAGAGCAAGCTGCTCAAGGTCACGGCACGCGAGGTCAAGTCGAGCTACAAGACGCTGACCGAGTTTATGGTCGAGGCCTATAACGAGGCCGAGGAAGTGTGCCAGGCCGGTGGCCAGGCTGCGGGCGTGCCCACGGGCTTCCCGTCGCTCGACCGCATGCTCATGGGTTTTCGCGAAGGCCAGCTCATCATCATCGGCGCCCGTCCTGCTGTAGGTAAGACGTCGTTCGCTCTGAACCTGGCACTTAACGCTGCCGCTGCTGGTTATACCGTCGGCTTCTTCTCGCTGGAGATGTCGGGCAAAGAAATTGCCCAGCGTCTGATTTGCGCCTACGCCATGATCTCGATTAGTGACTTCCGCATGGGCCGCATTAGCCCCGAACAGTGGGCCAACATCAACGAGGCCACGCAGACCTTGTCTAAGCTCGATATTCTGATTGACGATACGCCCGGCACCACAGTGACCGAGATTCGCGCCAAGAGCCGCCGCATGCTCCATAACAAGGAGAAGGCAATCATCATCCTGGACTACCTGCAGCTGGTGAGTCCTCCGCCGGGACGCCGCTCCGAGAGCCGTACCGTCGAGGTTTCGGAGATGTCGCGTGGTCTGAAGATCATGGCCAAGGAGCTCAAGATCCCGCTCATCGCGCTGTCGCAGCTGTCACGTCAGGTCGAATCCCGTACCGGCAAGCGCCCGCAGCTTTCCGACCTTCGTGAATCGGGCTCCATCGAGCAGGACGCCGATATCGTTATGTTCTTGGACCGCTCCGCCGATGAGGCCGAGGCCTCGCGCGACGATCGACCCGACGAGGGCGTCACGCGTATCGTCGTGGCCAAGAACCGTTCGGGCCCGATCGGCGACGTCGACCTGATGTTCCTGCCGGCATCCACCAAGTTCTATGAGCTTGATGGGGCACATGCCGAGGAGTAGGACAGGCGCCCGTTGCACGGGTATACTGGGAATGTTTTGTGCTTCTGCGTGCCGGCGTGGCGCGTAGGCAGTCCATGAATGTAAGGAGTAAACATGCCGTCAACCGTTTTGGTCGGTGCCCAGTGGGGCGATGAGGGCAAGGGTAAGATTTGCGACCTGGTCGCCGGCGACTTCGATGCCGTCGTGCGCTACTCGGGCGGCAACAACGCCGGTCACACCATCGTCGTCAACGGCAAGAAGTACGGCCTGCACCAGGTGCCCTCCGGCATCATGTATTCCGACCATATGTCGGTGATCGGTAACGGCTGCGTCGTCAACCCCAAGGTTGTCCTTGAGGAGATCGACATGTTCGAGGCCGACGGTATCACCACCAAGAACCTCAAGATCAGTGGCAACGCGCACATCATCATGCCGTACCACATCGATCTGGATGGTGCTTTTGAGCAGAAGCTCGGCAAGAAGAACATTGGTACCACCAAGCGCGGCATCGGTCCGTGCTACCAGGACAAGATGGCCCGCATCGGCCTGCGCATGCAGGACATGCTGGACGAGGCGCTGTTCCGCGACAAGCTGGAGACCGCTCTCGCCCGCGTGAACCCCGAGCTCGAGCTCATCTACAACCTGCCCACCTACACCGTGGACCAGATTTGCGACGAGTACCTGCCGATGGCCGAGCGCCTGCGTCCCTACATCACCGAGACGAGCCTGCTGCTCAACAACATGATCGATGAGGGCAAGAACCTGCTGTTTGAGGGCGCCCAGGCGACGCTGCTCGACATCGACCACGGCACCTATCCGTACGTGACGTCTTCCAACTGCACCGCCGGCGGCGCCATTACCGGTTCCGGCGTCGGCATGAAGAACGTCGACCGCGTGCTGGGCGTCATGAAGGCCTATATCACCCGCGTCGGTTCGGGCCCCATGCCCACCGAGCTTTCCTATGAGTCCGAGGCCGGTCACACGCTGACCGAGGAGGGCTATGAGTACGGCGTGACCACCGGTCGCCGTCGTCGCTGCGGCTGGTTCGACGGCCCCATTGCCAACTACGCCTCGCGCGTCAACGGCCTCACCGATATCGCCATGACCAAGCTCGACGTGCTTTCGGCCTTCGACACCATTAAGGTGTGCGTTGCCTATGACGTCGACGGCGAGCGCTACACGAGCGTGCCCGAGCATCAGGTGCGTTTTGAGCATGCCAAGAAATTGTTGGCTCGTATGCGGGGAATGAGTACGTATGATGAAGGGTACAGGAAATTACTGGAAGAACTGGTGCCGGGGATTCCTGAAACTTCGGTTATTTGTCCGCCTTTCTATTGCGATCATGGGGACGGAATCAAGCTAGGCGAGCATGTGTTTGTCAATGCTAACTGCACATTTCTGGACGGCGGATATATCACGATTGGTGCTCATACGCTTATCGGGCCTTGTGTGCAGATTTACACACCGCATCATCCGATGGATTATTTGGAAAGAAGAGGCTCCAAGGAATACGCTTATCCGGTGGCGGTTGGTGAGGACTGCTGGATTGGTGGCGGAGCTATTATATGTCCCGGTGTGACGATTGGTGAT
>CAJMPF010000029.1 GCA_905215195.1 uncultured bacterium
GGCAGCGGCCGCAATTTCCGCGGTGTGTTCGATCGTCAGACCCGTCGCGTTATCGCCTTTGAGGGCGACGGTCACGCCAACGCCACCAAGAAGGTCGCCGAGGTCGAGGCTGAGCTGGGCGACCCCTCCATGGACGAGCTCATCGGCGAAGAGAACCATAAGAACCTGATGGACGACATCGAGCTGCTCGATGGCGCCGGCGACGAGCTCGACTTGGATGCCGTGGCCTGCGGCAAGCTGAGCCCGGCGTTCTTTGGCTCGGCGCTCACCAACTTTGGCGTGGAGCCCTTCCTCAAGGAGTTCCTGCGTCTGGCCCCGACGCCGCGCGCCTATACCGATACGCTCACCAGCGAACCGGTCGATCCCTGCCGCGACGACTTTAGCGGCTTTGTGTTTAAGATCCAGGCCAACATGGACAAGAACCACCGCGATCGCATCGCCTTTGTGCGCATTTGCTCGGGCAAGTTCGAGCGCGGCATGGACGCCTTCCACGTGCAGGGCAACCGCAAGCTCAAGCTTGCCACGGGCACGTCGATGATGGCCGATGACCGCGCCATCGTGGACGAGGCGTACGCGGGCGATATCGTGGGCCTGTTCGATCCGGGTATCTTTAGCATCGGCGACACTGTGTGCTCCGGCAAGCGCCACGTGCAGTATCCGCAGATCCCGACGTTTGCCCCCGAGATGTTCGCTCGCATTACGCAGGTCGATACGCTCAAGCGCAAGCAGTTCGTCAAGGGCATGGAGGAGCTTGCCCAGGAGGGTGCCATCCAGATCTTCCGCGAGCTGGGTGCCGGCATGGAGAGCGTCATCGTGGGCGTGGTCGGCGTGCTGCAGTTTGAGGTACTCGAGCGCCGCCTCAAGGCCGAGTACCGTGTTGAGGTTCGTCGCCAGCCACTGCCCTATACGGACATCCGCTGGATCCAGAACGACCCCGATACCATCGATATCCCGGCCCTTTCGCTCACGCGCGACACGCTGCGCGTCGAGGACATGCGCGGCGGTAAGCTGCTGCTGTTCACGAGCCCGTGGAACGTGGATTGGGCAACTGACCACAACCCCGACCTTATCCTGTCGGAGTTTGGCAACGTGGCCTTTTAACGCATCGGCGCGGTGGCCCTACGGGGCTGCCGCGCCGTTTGCTTGCCTTATGCCGTGTGTGCGGCTATTATACCCACCGTCGTCTCAAGACCGGGGCGTCCGAGCAGTTCGGGTCCGATATCCTGCTCGTTAAACCTAAAACCAAAGGAGTACATAATGATCAAGAAGGTCATGGAGGACTACAAGGTCCTGTTGCGGAGCATTCCCGCGGCAACGGTTTCGCTGTTTTTCGTGAGCGTCATCATGATGAACCTGCTGGCCAACAAAGAGCTTATCAGCCTGCCGTATCTGGCGCTCGACTGTGGCTTTGTGGTGAGCTGGGTTTCGTTTTTGTGCCAGGACATGATCTGCAAGCGCTTTGGCGCCAAGGCATCCATCAAAATCTCTATCCTCGCACTGCTGGTCAACCTGGCCGTGAGCCTGTGCTTTTGGGCATGCTCGCTCACGCCCGGCATGTGGGGTGCCTACTACGACACGGGCATGATCGAGGTCAACACCGCCCTTAACGCCACTATCGGCGGCACCTGGTACGTGGTGCTGGGCTCTTCGCTGGCAATGCTCGTTTCTGCCGTGGTTAACTCGACGCTCAACCAGTCGCTCGGCCGTATGCTCAAAAAGAATAACTTTGCGAGCTTTGCTTTCCGCTCCTATGTGTCCACGGGCGTTGGCCAGTTTATCGACAACCTGGTCTTTGCCATTGTGGTAAGCCACACGTTCTTTGGTTGGACCTGGGTGCAGGTCCTTATGTGCTCGCTGACGGGTGCCATCGCCGAACTGCTGTGCGAGGTCTTCCTGAGCCCCGTGGGTTACAAGGTTGTGCGTGGCTGGGAGCGTGAGAATGTGGGCGCCGAGTACCTCGAGCGCCACGCAACCGCCTAAGGAGCAAGTATGCGGGTTTTGATCACGGGCGCTTCGGGCGGTATCGGAGCCGCGTGCGTGCAGCGCTTTTTGGACGAGGGCCACGAGGTCGTGGGCTTTGATCTGCTGCCGGCGGCGATCGAACACGAGCGCTACCGCCATCTGATCGTTGACGTGCGCGAGCCGGACTCGTTTCCAAGCGACCTTGAACCCCAGGTAATCGTGAATGTTGCCGGTACGCAGGATTCGGCCGACGACATCGCCGCCAACCTGTGTGGCACCATCAACGTGACCGAGCGTTACGCCTTTGTGGGGGAGGGGCTTGCCGCCAAGCCGGCGCCGGCTATCAAATCCGTGGTCAATGTGGGGTCGGCGAGCGGGCATACGGGATCGGAGTTTCCCGCCTATGCCGCCAGCAAGGGCGGCGTTATCGCCTACACCAAGAACCTTGCAAACCGCCTGGCACCGCAGGCCATCGCCAACAGTGTGGACCCGGGCGGCGTTATCACGCCGCTCAACCGTTGCGTGATGGATGACGAGCACCTGTGGAACCAGATTATGGAGCTCACGCCGCTTAAACGTTGGGCCACCGCCCAAGAGATCGCCGAGTGGATCTACTTTGTGGGCGTGACCAACCGGTTTATGACCGGGCAGAGCCTGCTGATCGATGGCGGCGAGGCCGGCCGCACACAATTTATTTGGCCCGAATAGGAAACGCGCCCGATGGAAAGCCGTCGGGCGCGTTTTTGATGTATCGATTTTTTAGCCGAGGCAAGTCCAGTTGACGGGGGTCGAGCCGTGCTGTTCGAGTAGCCGATTGGCGGCAGAGAAGGGGCACGACCCCATAAAAGCGGGGAGTTCTGCCGTGGCACGGTTGGCCGAAAGCGGCGAGGGGTGCGTAGAGGCTAGGCAGAACTTGCCGGTTGCCTTGCCCGCGCCGGTAGCTGCGAGCTTGCCTTCGACCATCTGCTGGGCAAAGCGGCCCCATGCCAAAAAGACGACCGGTTGGGGCAGCTGACAGCAGCGTTCGATAGCGTAGTCGGTGAGCGTGCTCCAGCCTAGTTTGGCGTGCGAGTTGGCGGCATGCTCGCGCACGGTGAGCGTAGTGTTGAGGAGCAGGACGCCCTGTTGTGCCCATGGGGTTAGGTCTCCCGTGGCGGGAATGGGACAACCCAGATCGGCATTGAGTTCCTTGTAGATGTTGCGCAGGCTCGGCGGCAACTTGGTTTGCGTCGCGGGGACCGAGAACGACAGCCCCATAGCCTGGTTGGGTCCGTGATAGGGGTCTTGACCCAAGATGACAACCTTGACCTGGTCGGCCGGCGTGTAGGCGAGGGCATTGAGGATGTCGTCTTGTGCCGGGTAGATGGTCTGCTCGGCACGCAAAAGGGCGATACGCTCGAGCAGCTGGTTCGTAGTGTCACGTACCGGCTGCGGCGCATTGCCCAACCAAGTTGCTATGTTGCGGTCGCGGGTTGCGGTGTCCATGGGGCTCCTTTATGGCAGATGCTCTGTTGGCATCTATTGTAAAGGCGCACCGGTTGCCTTTATGCCACGGCTGTATGAAGAGCGGGGTCTACGAGACGTGCTCGGGCGCTCCTGCCATGCGAGCCTGTCCATGTGCGCGGAGGCGCGGAAGCTCGACGGTTGCAACCATGACGCCGGTGAGGATGAGAGCTGCACCCAGGAAGGCGATGGGGCTCAGGACTTCGCCGACTAGGAAGAACGAAAAGACGGCGGAGCAGACCGGCTCGAGCGAGAAGGCAAAGCCGGTGGTCTCGGCAGGCACGTGGGGCTGCACAAGCGTCTGGGTGATAAAGCCGTAGGCAGAGCAGATGAGTGCGAGCGCGACGACAACTGCGACCTCGCTGGGCGTACTGGGAAGCGTGAAGCCGCCAAAGGTGAATGCCGCGATGCCCGAGAACAGGCCGCCGAAGCCCAGCTGCCAAACGCCCAGAGCCAGCGGGTCGACATCTTCGACAAAGCGCTTCGCTACAATGATGTGTCCGGCGTAGACAAAGGCGGAGAGCAGCATGATGATCGCGCCCGGGTTCAGGCTGGTAAAGTCGGCGCCCGAGAGCAACAACATACCGCAGGTGACGATGGCGGTGCCGACGAGCACTTTGCGCTCGGGGGCGCGGCGCAGCAGGGCGGCGTTGGCAAACGGCACGATCACGACCGTCAGGCTCTGCAAAAAGCCGGCAGTGGAGGCAGAGGTGAGGCTGGAGCCCAAGCACATGCAGGTGAGCTCGGTTGCCATAATGGCGCCGATGATGGCGGCACGGATCATAAGGTCGCGGTTGATGCGCAACGCGTGCTTGTGGAAGAGTAGCAGGCAGACCACAAAGGCGATGATGCAGCGTAGCGCGACGATGCTCGTGGCGTTCATGCTGTCCATGCCGATCTTCATGAGGGGATACGAAAAGCCCCATGCGACGGGAACGGAAAATGAGAGCGCGATTGCTTTTTTGCGATCCATGGGACTCCTTTTGTTACAGAACGGTTTCGTAAAAAGGATTCTGCTCCCAGATGCGGATGTAGTAAAGCGAATGTATCTTCAGTATGATTAAGAAATGCTAAAGTAGGCGCGAAAAGCGCTGACAAAACGTTTTACGGCTGCATTGATGTGGAGGCACGATGACATCGCGGTATCAGATTGTTTGTATGGTGGTCGATCGCGGCAGTCTTAAGGGCGCGGCGGACGAGCTGGGCTATACGCAAAGTGCGGTGAGCCAGGCCGTCAAAGCGCTCGAGCGCGAGCTGGGTACCACGCTTATCGAGCGCGGAAAGCAGGGCGTTACGCTTACGCGCGACGGTAAACAATATCTGCCGTACCTGCGCCAGATCGTGACTGCCGAGGCCGAGCTCGAGGGCAAGCGCCAGGAGCTGCTGGGGCTTTCGTCGACCGATATTCGCATTGCGACGTTTACCAACGTGAGTCGAACCGTGTTGCCGCGCGTGATCCGCGACTTTGGGGCCCTGCATCCGGGCGTGCACTTTACCCTCAAGCAGGGCGATTACACGCGCAACGCCCAGTGGGTGCACGATGGCGTGGTTGACTTTTGCTTTACGGCACGCGGGTTTACCGCTGGTCTCGAGAAGCGCGTGGTCTATCACGACGAGTTGGTAGCATTATTGCCGGCCGCGCATCCACTGACGGCAAAGGAAAAGGTGACACTCGCCGACCTGGCGTCCGAGCCGTTTGTGCTGCTGGATGAGGGCGAACAGAGCCTGGTGCTCGATGCATTTGCTGCGCATGGCCTGTCGCCGCATGTGACGAGTGAGGTGACCGACGACTACACCATCATGGCGATGGTGGAGGAGGGCCTGGGCGTGAGCATGCTCTACCGTCGTACTGTGGAGGGCATGCGGGCCGATATTCGCGTACGTCCCATCGTGCATGCCCCCTCGCGCGACGTGGTGGCCGCCTGGCGCAGCTGGGACACCATGCCTATCGCCACGAGGCGCTTTATCGACTACATGAGCTCACATATTGTCAATTAATGACTGGCGTGGCGTTGAGTGCGGTGTTTAGCGGGCTGTCGCTTTGGCTTGGGTGGCGCGATAGGTGCGTGCCGGGTGGCAGAGCAATACCGCTACGACCATAAAGAACGCCGTGGTGCCCAGGCTGATGGGGTAGACCATCATGATGTTCGCAAAGGTGCGGAAGTGCGGGAACACGCAGAACACCCAGTAGAAGCGGATGCCGCAGACGCAGATCATGGTGATGAGGGCGGGCGTGAGCGAGATACCAAAGCCGCGCAGGTAGCCCGACATGTTTTCGTAGAACATGCTAAAGGCGTACGCCGGGAAGATCGAGCACACGCGGATATAGCCGATCGAGACGATGTTGGGATCGCTGTTAAAGAGCGACAAGATCTCGCGCCCCAGGCCGACAATAACGATAATCGTGGTGAGCGCGACGATACCGCCTTCGACCAGGCAGACCTTGAGCGTCTTGGTGCAACGGTCGATCTGGCGGGCACCGTGGTTTTGTCCCACAAAGGTGGTGCAAGCCTGACTAAAGCTGTTGAGCAGGTTGTAGCACACGTACTCCAGGCTCATGGCGGCGCTCGATGCTGCCATGACCTCGGTGCCCAGGCTGTTGATGGCGGACTGGATGATGATGTTGGCGACGGCAAAGACAGCGCTTTGGATGCCGGCGGGCAGGCCGATCTTAACGATGCGCTTGAGGGCGACGGGGTCGATAGCCAGGTCGCGCGGGGTGACGCGGACGACGGAGTCGGTCTTGAGCAGGCGAATAAAGAGCGTAGCGGCGCTGACGGTGTAGGCGATGGCGGTGGCGATGGCGACGCCCGCGACGCCCCAGTGGAGTACGGGGACAAAGATGAGGTCCAGGCCAATGTTGAGGACGGTGGACACGGCAAGCGCCTGCAGCGGCATGCGGGTGATGCCGACGGAGCGGATAATCGCGGCCTCAAAGTTGTAGAGCAAAATCGAGGGCATGCTCAGCAAAAAGACGCGTAGATAGAGTGAAGCGAGCGGCATGGTCTCGGCGGGAACGTTGAGCGCGGCGAGCATGGGCTCGGCAAAGATCTCGCCCAGTGCGATGACGACAAAGCCCACGAGCGCCATTAAAATCGAGGTATGGACGGCGCGTTTGACCATGTTCTGATCGTTGCGGCCGATGGCGTTGGCGATGACCACGTTGGAGCCAAGCGACATGCCAATAAACAGGTTGAGCATAAGACTGGTAAGCGGAACATTGGAGCCGACCGCTGCCATGGCGAGGGTTCCCTGGTCGCCCGAGAAGTTACCGATGATGACCGTGGCGATGAGGTTCGACAGCTGCTCCAAGATGCTCGTGGCGGCCACGGGGAAGGCGAACAGGGGGATATTGCGCCACAGCGAGCCGGTGGTCATGTCAATGTGCTTAGATACGGTGTCAGCCATATGCTCTCAATCTCTAATATGCTCTTTCGTGCTTATTTGCGCAGATGATGATACTCCTAATGCAACCAGTCGGCACGTAGGGACGTTCCTTTTCTGCCGGCAGATGGGGACACTCCTTATCTCTTCTAACTAGTCATTCAAGAACGTCCCCAATGACTAGGTGAGGAAGGCGTGCGACAATGGTGGGCGTTGTGTTGTTCGCGCTAAGGAGTTGCCATGTTGTTGTGTCCCGTTTGCCATGAACCGTTGGTGGACGATGAGCGTGGGGCCGCATGCGCGGGCGGACACCGGTTTGACCGTGCGCGCGAGGGTTATCTATATCTACTGCGCTCGTCCAAGAGCGGCGACTCCATGGGCGATCCCAAGTCGCAGGCGCGCAGCCGTCGTGACTTTTTGAACCGTGGATACTACTCGCCGTTGCGCGATGCGATGGTCGAGCTGGTGCGCAAGCAGGTGTCTGGGCGCGCCACGTCTGCGAACGGCCCCATGACGCTGCTCGATATTTGCTGTGGCGAGGGCTATTACACCAGTGCCATGGGCGCGGTGCCGGGCGTAGATGCTTACGGTTTTGACCTGGGCAAGGAGATGGTGCGCCTGGCCGCCAAGCGCGGCGATGCGACTTACTTCGTGGCCAACATGAAGGACATCCCCGTGGCCGATGGCGCCTTCGATATGGTGACCGAGCTCTTTGCCCCCTTTAACGAGCGCGAGTTTGCCCGCGTGCTGGCGCCGGAGGGTTCGCTCTACACCGTGGTGCCGGGCGCTCGTCACCTCTTTGGGCTCAAGGAGGTGCTCTACGACACGCCGTACCTTAACGATGAGAAGCTGCCACAAACAACGGAGCTCAAGCTGGTTGGAACGCAGCGGGTGTCCGCGAATATTACGCTTCAGACCCAGGCCGATATCGAGGCGGTGTTCCAGATGACGCCGTACTACTATCGCACGCGCCCTGCCGACAAAGAGCGCCTGGCAAACCTGGACACGCTCCAAACCGATATCGACTTCATCATCGCCGAGTACCGCCACAGCTAACAACCAGCCAAAAAAGGGACAGGTTTATTTTGGTGGGTTTTATCTAGGCAAACGTAAAGGGCCGACCGCGTTGCTACGCGATCGGCCCTTTTTATTGGCGTATATACCAGAGTCGCTGAGCGATTGACACGGATGCGGTTTAGCTCAAACGGTCCATGCCCTCTTTCTTGACGCGGTTGGCGAGTACAAAGTAGATAATGCTGACAATCAGGCCGGTAAAATCGGGGATGCTTGAGCCGGTCCCACCCAAGAGGGGCAGGGAGAGAAGCAGACTGATGACCGAACATGCTAGGCAGACGATGGACCAAATCCAGACAACGCCAGCCTTGGCGGGATTATTTGCCGCGCGGATGCCAAAGACGGCGGTCACAATTTCGACGACGCCCAATACGATGACGACGATGCAAGAAACGATCATGGCACCCGTGATATCGCCTGCCGCGCTGCCCGCAAAGAGCGCTGTAGCACCCATGCCTGCGCTTAGAATGCCGACGACAAAGAAGAAGAACGATAGGATTTTGAGTAATTTGCAGGCGTTGCTCATGGCTGGTCCTTTCGATACGAGTACGCCAACCTGGCGCACCCCATGTGCTGCACATATGGTGAAGCACATTGTAGTTCAACGCGGCGATGCATGTGCCTGAAAGCGCTTTGAGCCCGCGCAGCCCAACCCCAACCTTTCAAAAAAGAAAGCTGGGCGTAAGTCAAATCGATGGCAGCGTATGCGCGGCGCTGCGATGATGGGGCCATGGTAAGAGCTGGACCGAAGGAGAAGCCATGATGTACGGAGCAGGGCAAGTACGAGAGCCGCGGTCGCTGGGAAGGCGCATGAGCGATTCTGTGATCGCTGCCGTGTGCACGGGATTGATGGCGGTGCTTTGCATTGGGATGCTGTGGGCCATGTCGCATGTGGGACAATAGCGGACGGTGGGGTGCCGACACAAACGGCGCTCACGTATTCGTTTTGCTTGCTAAGGAGTACCCATGGGCGTAGTCGATCCCTTTTCTGTTGCTCGGGCCGCGGGGCTTGAGCTGGCCGGGAAGCCCGAGGGCCTCACGCTCACCGACGGCACGATGGAGCTGCGTGCCGATTTTGGCCGCATGCTGCCGCGGCTCAAGCAGGGCCGCCTGCAGCAGGAGCTGCTGGTGAAGGCCGCGCGCGCAAAAGGCGTCGAGTGCCCATGGGCGATTGATGCCACGGCAGGCTTTGGCGAGGATTCGCTGCTGTTGGCGGCCGCGGGCTTTACCGTCGATCTGTATGAGCAGGATTGCGTGATCGCGGCACTCCTCAAGGATGCTTTGGATCGCGCGGCAGATGATCCGGCGCTTGCGACAGCCGTGGCGCGCATGCGCTTACATGCGGGCGAGGACAGTATTACCGGCCTTCGCCATACAGCTGAGCTGATCGGGCAGGGCGAGCTCGCGGCTCCCGACGTGGTGTATCTGGACCCCATGTTTCCCGAGCGTACTAAAAGTGCGGCGGTCAAAAAGAAGTTCCAGCTCCTACATCATCTGGAACAGCCGTGCGCCGATGAGGAGACGCTGGTCGAAGCTGCGCTTGCGGTACATCCGCGCAAGGTGGTTATCAAGCGACCGGTGAAGGGGCCGCTGCTTGCCGGCGTTAAGCCGAGCTATCAACTTGCGGGCAAGGCCGTTCGTTACGATGTTTTGGTGCCGCCGCGCCCGTAGCTTGCGCGCGATAGCTGGCGCTCCGTCAGTGCTGTGCCGAAGCGGCGCCTATTTCCAAGGGTGCGACGTCAGGTGCCATCCGCCGCAGTATTCGCATTTGTAGCAGGCCAAACCACGCCGCCCGCGGTTTTCGCAGTCGGCCATAACTGCCTCGGCCTCGGCGCGCGTGTCGTAACGGTTTTTGCGCTCGCACGACTTGTAGCGCCAAGCCTCATCGCGCTCGGCGTCCAAGGCGTCGCGACGCTCGTCTTCGCGCGCAAACAGGTCGCTCATATCGCCGCCGGTAGCAGCGCCCAAAAACTCGCTTTTGGCCTTTGACCAGGCGGCTCGCTTTTTGCTTCCCATCTGCTTCGCGCCCCTCTTCAAACGCTGGTATCATTGCTCAATCAAAGTGATACCAATAAACGTGAGGCCGCCGCGTGATGATCAGAAAAACCCTCGATACCGACATTCCCGCCGTCATGGCTATCTACGACGCTGCCCGCGCCTTTATGCGCGCGCATGGCAACGCCACGCAATGGCCCGAGGGCACGCCTTCTGCCGAGCAGCTGGCTGCCGATATCGCCGCCGGTGGCAGCTATGTGTGCGAAGTCGACGGTCGCGTGGTAGCGACGTTTGCCTTTTTACCGGGCCCGGACGAGTGCTATGACGTAATTGAGGATGGTCAATGGCGCAGTGACACTCCGTACGCCGTGCTGCACCGTGTGGCGTCCGATGGCGCCGTACACGGTATCGCGGCTGCGATGTTTGCCTTTGCCAAAGAGCGTGCCGATCACCTGCGTATCGACACGCATCAGGACAACCTGCCCATGCAGGGAGCCATTGCCAAGGCCGGGTTTAAGCGCGCCGGTATCGTATATGTGTCGGACGGTACGCCGCGCGTCGCGTTTGATTGGCTGCGCGAGGCATAAAGGCCGAGTCACATACCAGCGTTTCACCGAAATGAAAATGGCCCCGAGTGGGGCCATTTTTGGTAAAACGCGTTGTTGTGGGGCTCGCGTTGTTACTGCCCCAGATGAACCCGGGCAGACAAAAAGGGGAGGTGCCGGCTTTCGCAAGGCGCGAACCTACGAAAATCGCCGCGCGGCAACGCGGGGCGATGAGCTCGGTCGGGGGATAGGGCCCGCTTCGCCCGCCGGCCCGTTAATTGTATCATCCAGTGTGGAACGAGGATGCCCGTTGCCGCGTGCGATGGGCTTGCAATAAGAGGAGAGCCATGTCGAAGCAAGCGGTCGTTGGAATCTTGGCGCATGTCGATGCCGGCAAGACCACGCTGGCTGAGGCCATGCTGTTCAACGCGGGTCGTATTCGCAAGCGCGGCCGCGTGGACGATGGCGATTCGCATCTGGATACGAACGAGATTGAGCGTGAGCGCGGTATCACGATCTTCTCGTCGCAGGCCGTGCTCGACCATGGCGATGCCCATGTCATGCTCGTAGATGCACCAGGGCATGTCGATTTTTCGGCCGAGGCGGAGCGCACGTTGTGCGCCCTGGACTACGCGATTTTGGTTGTGGGTGCCAACGATGGCGTGCAGGGGCATACCGAAACCCTGTGGCGCCTGCTTGCGCGCTATGACATCCCGACGTTCATCTATATCAACAAAATCGATTTGGAGAATCCCGGCCGCGATGTTTTGCTGGCACAACTTGGGCAACGTCTTTCCGAGGGCTGTCTGGATGCCAACGAACTGCTGGCGGGTGGTGCCGTTCAGGAGGACGCTGCTGCGTTGGACGAGGCGGCGCTCGAGGAGTTTTTTGAAGCGGGCGAGCTTTCTGTCGCAACG
>CAJMPF010000030.1 GCA_905215195.1 uncultured bacterium
CAACTTCGTGCTGTCGATGGCGTAGCGGCGGTCGTGGCCGGGGCGGTCGGCGACCCAGTCGAAGTCCTCGGGGTCGCGGCCCATGGCCTCGAGGATCATGCGCAGCACGGTGATGTTGTTCTTCTCGCCGTCGGCGCCGATGAGGTAGGTCTCCCCCGTGCGGCCCTTGGTGAGGATGTCCCAGACGGCCGAGGAGTGGTCCTCGGTGTGGATCCAGTCGCGCACGTTCTCGCCGCGGCCGTAGAGCTTGGGGCGCACGCCGTCGATTATGTTGGTGATCTGGCGCGGGATGAACTTCTCCACGTGCTGGTAGGGGCCGTAGTTGTTGGAGCAGTTGGAGATCGTGGTGCGCAGGCCGTAGGTGCGGGTCCAGGCGCGCACGAGCATGTCGGAGCTGGCCTTGGTGCTCGAGTACGGCGAGGACGGGCGGTATGGCGTCTCCTCGGTGAACTTGGCCGGGTCGTCGAGCGCCAGGTCGCCGTAGACCTCGTCGGTGGAGACGTGGTGGTAGCGGACGCCGTATTTCCTCACGGCCTCCAGCAGGCGGAAGGTGCCCTCCACGTTGGTGCGCAGGAACGGCTCCGGGTCGGCGATGGAGTTGTCGTTGTGGGACTCTGCGGCGTAGTGCACGATGGCGTCGTGGCCCGGGACGATGCGGTCCAGGAGCTCCGCGTCGCAGATGTCGCCCACGACGAGCTCCACGCGGTCGGAGGGCAGCCCCGCGATGTTCTCGGGGTTGCCGGCGTAGGTCAGCTTGTCCAGGACGGTGACGTGCACCTCGGGGTGGTTGTTGACCACGTAGTGCACGAAGTTGCTGCCGATGAAGCCGCAGCCGCCAGTGACGATGATATTCTTGGGTTCGAAAATCTCAGACATGAAAATCCAATCTGAAGCATGTACAGCTTCTTTAGTATGCCGCAGGAAGTGACGCCGCGACGCTATTCAACAAAACTATCGGACATTTCGGCATGCGATAAGAGCCATAACCTTCGCAGAATTACCTCCTGTACAAAACGCCTCCGAAATGCAGTCTTTGTCGTAGTGAAAAACCGAATCCCCAGTTATTTCACGTAAGTACTTATAGAAGAAATCCTCCCAGCTTTTAAACTTCTCACTGTTTACAAAGGCTTCTGGGGTTTCCAAAACCGTCTTAACATCTAGCCCTGAAATTACGCCGGAGCTCAGTAGAAGCCACTCGAATGATTCGGGAAGACAAACCGTAACAGTATCGCGGTGAATGTCTTGCAGCTTAAGGACGCGGTCCGCATAGCACCCAAATGCCGCCCCGTCCGCGACAACAAACACGCGATCGTCGAGATGCTGATCCAACCAGCCCAAAATCGCGCTGTTCGTCATGGCCGAAGTACAGGTAAGCTCACTGTCAGCGAAATGCTGTTCAAAGAACTGGAAACCAGACTTACTGTCCTCGCATAGAAGGATAGAAAAGTCCTGTTTTGGCGCCGACCGGGAAATAGCATAACGATGATTCCCGCGATCTTGATAAACAGGGACGAAAGAATGGTTTTTTCCGCTCGTCTTAATCTTGTAAATCTCATCCACGCTATACGGAAGATTGGGGAAATCAGCCCTTGAGATCAGCACGAAATAATTCGAGGAATACAGCACATGATGGGCAAACTCATCAGAATGAATCTCTTTTAAGCCCTCATCGACAAATACAATCGAGTCATGAACGGACGAAAGCTGGTTTCGCCAATCATAATCGGTCAGGGCGACACAGGGACAATCGCATTGCAAGGAAACACCCGACTGCTCGCCCGTTCGCATGTAGTCTGCGACCATGTCAAACAGTGTCGTCTTACCCGTGCCACTATCCCCACGCACAATAGTAATGTTCCGTTTAATGGTAAATGTGTACTTGGTTCCCCTGCGGCGGGAAATCTTAACGAGATGCGAACCGTTCATAAGCAGCACCTACAGATACGGAATCGACTCGTGAATCAAATCGGCCATGTTGTGAACGATTCGGCCGCTATTCACGACTTTAATTTTAAAATCCTCGCGACCAAAGTCCATCACATGATAGAGATTCACAACGAGCTTGCGGTCTTTCGCCATGTCGAGAATCCACTTGGCACAGTTGTCACCACAGGTAGAAGCGTTAAAAATATGCTTACGATCAAATCTCATAAGCAGCAGTGTTTTCACGCCACCAGAAAGCTGGAGTGGGGAGATGGATCCAAGCACAGGGCTTTCGATGACGTTTTCGGAGACAACAACCGATCGATCGACATCTTTAATTATCGAGACTGCATAGGGATCCGTAATCCAAGAAGACCGGTAAGAGTTTTTGAAATATGTCGCTGTGTTGTAAATCGCTTCTGGCATATCGCCAAAGTAGACGCTTAACACATCCACTCCCAATCATATTGTCTTTATGGTCAACGTAATCATAACGAAAGGGGCCACCAGATAAACGGTGACCCCTAAAAGAAAACAAGCTTGCGCTAGTACTCGCGCGGGCTGTTGACGATCTCGCCGGCGGCGAACTTCTTGAGGTGCTGCCCGTAGACCGACTTGCCGTAGGCCTTCGCGGCCTCCTTGAGCCCCTCGGTGGTGATCCAGCCGTTCTCCCAGGCGATCTCCTCGGGGACCGAGACCGGCAGGTCCTGGGAGTGCTCCACGGCGCGGACGAACTCCGCGGCCTCGTGCAGGCTCTCCATGGTGCCGGTGTCCAGCCACGCGTAGCCGCGGCCCAGGGTCACCACGGACAGCGTCCCCTCCTCCAGGTACATCTGGTTGAGCGTGGTGATCTCCAGCTCGCCGCGCGCGGACGGCTTGACCTCGTGCGCCATGGCGGCGACGTCGCCCGGGTAGAAGTAGAGTCCGGTGACGGCGTAGGAACTCTTTGGCTCGGCGGGCTTCTCCTTGATGGAGACGGCACGGCCCTCGCCGTCGAACTCGACGACGCCGAAGCGCTCGGGGTCGTCCACGTGGTAGCCGAAGACCGTGGCTCTACCGGACTCGGCGTTCTGCACGGCGCGCGTCAGGTGGCGCGAAAGTCCGTTGCCGTAGAAGATGTTGTCGCCCAGCACCAGCGCGCACGGCTCGCCGGCGATGAACTCCTCGCCGATGGTGAAGGCCTGGGCCAGGCCGTCGGGGCTGGGCTGCTCGGCGTAGGAGAGCCTCACGCCGTAGCGCGAGCCGTCCCTGAGCAGGCGCTCGAAGTTGGGCAGGTCGGTCGGCGTGGAGATGACCAGGATGTCCCGGATGCCAGCCAGCATGAGGGTGCTAAGCGGGTAGTAGATCATGGGCTTGTCGTAGACCGGCAGCAGCTGCTTGGAGGTCACGAGCGTGAGGCGGGTGCCGGACCCGCCGGCGAGGATGATGCCTTTCACTGGTTATCTCCTTCCGAGGAAAAGGTCTTCGTAGCTGTCAGTGATGGACCGCCACGAATACCGGTCGCGGATAACGGAGGTCGATGCCGTATCGAGCTCCTCGATCGACTTCCAATCCATCACGTCGGCGCTATTGATAAGTTCAGCCAAGTTTCCGGATTCCTTGCTCCAATACAGGGCCGAGTCCTCAGCGACCTCGCGGTTGAAACCGACGTCGAGAAGGAGGTTGAGGCGCGTGGACGCCAGCGCCTCCAGGAGGCTCGGATTGGTACCCCCGACCTCATGGCCGTGGAAGTAGCCGTAAGCCTGCTCACGGATCTTCTTCAGGAGCTCCTGGTCGTAGACGGTCCCGACGAACTTGATGCGTTGGTCGGACTTGAAGTGCGTCTTCCGCTCGAGCTCCGCGAGGAAGGAGTCGTCCACTCCCGTCACGAGCGCGAAATCCTGCTTGGAGTCGGAAGCCATGAACTCCCGGATCATGGTCTCGTAGTTGTTCTCAGGCACGAAGCGTCCCACGACCAGGTAGTAGCCGAAGGGCTCGAGGCCCTTCTCGGAGAGCCATCCAGTGAACTTGGGGTCGTCGTCCGCGAGCGCTGAGTGCCTGATGTCGGCCCCGTAGGCGATGAAGGTCGTCTCGGGGTGCAGGTCGGCATACTCCCCTCGAATGTACTTCTCGATGTTCTTGGAGTCGCACACCATCAGGTCGGCGTGCTTGACCATCCCGCGCTCCGAGACTTTCCAGTACCTGCGGACGGGCGCGCTCCACTTGGCGCGCTTCCACTCGTGGCCGTCGGGGTTCACGAAGACCTTGCCACCAAGGGCGTGGATCCTCTTTACGTACTTTCCGAAAAACGGTCCGATGCGACAGGCCAGCACGTAGACGATGGGGTGCTCGACACGGTTATTCTCGATATAGGCGGTGCACCACTTGAGGGCGTCTATGTCGTATAAGATTGCCCTAGCGGCTCCGACGGGCCTGCGTAGTACCTTGAAGCAATGCGCTCCGTTGTGCTCGAACTCGCCGACCTCCTCGGCGGAGTCCACAGCGCACGCCACGTGGTACTTGATCTCGGGCGATACCTGATTCTCGGTCAGTTTCTCCACGAACGTCTCGTAGCCGCCGTAGTTTGCCGGAATTCCCTTGGATCCGATGATGAAAACATGCTGCATTAGTACGCATCGCTCCCGTTAAAGACCTCCAGAACCGTTAGGAGGATGATCTTGAAGTCCGTGATGACTCCGCGCTTGGCTATGTATTCGAGGTCCCGGCGGACCATGCCGTCGAAACCGGTGGAGTTGCGCTCCGTAACCTGCCAGAGCCCCGTAATACCTGGTTTCACTGCTAGCCTCTGCAGGTCGTACTCGGTGTACTCAGCTACCTCATTCGGCAGCGGCGGGCGCGGGCCGACGACGGACATCTGACCCAGAAACACGTTCAGGAACTGCGGGAACTCGTCGATGGAGTGCTTACGGATGAACTTGCCGATCTTGGTGACGCGGGGGTCATCCCTCATCTTGAACATGGCACCGGCGATCTCGTTCTGCTCCTTGAGCTCGGCGAGGCGCTCGTCGGCATCCTTGTACATGGAGCGGAACTTCCACATGCGGAACGTGGTCAAGCTGCCGTCGGGGAGGGTCTGGCCCACGCGGATCTGGCTGTAGAAGGGGCTGCCCTCGCTCTCCAGGCGGATGAGCGCTGCGAGCACCAGACTGGGAATTGCGATGATCGCAAGCACGACACCGCTGAAAACAATGTCAAACGCGCGCTTCACCGTCCTGTACGCCAGGCGCGAGCGATCCCAGTCCATGATGGATTGCATGGCCTTGTAGCGGCCAGCACCCTCACGTCGGTCCATGGCCTGAGCAATCAGTGCGGCCCCCACGGGCGCATCCGTTGCATATTGAGTTTTATCCGACACGTTCTCTTCCAAGACTTCGCCCCCAGGTCGGGGATCCTCCCTGTTCTGTTTTGCGGCCGCCAGCAGCTAGGCAATCGCTTTTTTGAGGTTGCGCATGACGCGCTGCTCGTTTGAAAGCACTGCAAGGCCAACGCGCGTAGTCACGCGTCGGCCACACAGGTCGAGCTCCAAATAAGCAGTGCTCTTGCGTCTGTTAATGGTTTTGATAAGGCCTTCGTGGCCCAACAGCGGACCTGCCGTCACTACGACCTGCTCACCGTCTTTTAGGGCCTCGCTCATGGGCACTACGCGGTCTCCCCTGTGCGTAAAGCCGCCAATAAGCTGGACCTCTTCTTTTGCCAGCGGCACAAACTGACCCTCCTGGGAAAGCACTCGGGCAAAGTCGTCCATGAGCAGCAGATACTGTTGCACGGTACGGGGATCTGCCGTGTCGCAGATAAGATAACCGGGAAAGAGCGATTTGGTCGTATTGACCCATTCGCCGTGTACCTTGATCTCGGTTTGATATTGGGGATAAAAGAGCTCTTGCATGGCACCAACCGGCACCATGCGCTCAATGCGCTCGCGCATTACGTCTTCGCGACCGTTAATGACTTGGATCACATACCACACGAGCACCACCCCTTTGCTGTCTTACGTGTGGCTCACGGGGTTTGGGTATGGCTTCGCCAGGGCGCTTGTGCGCGAAGGCGCTCCATATTCAAACCCTGAGCCCAGTCAGACAAGCACGTGGCTCTGCCCCACCGTGAACGGTATGTATGAGTGCAGTTGCTAGAGACGCGGACGTGTATCGCAAAATGACCGCGTCCCCAGCTGGCTGCGTGCGATCCAGTCAAGCGGGTACAAAACTGAACCGCACGCAAACAGCTGTAAAACTGCTTCTTATTGGCATGCAAATAAATAACGTTGCATGACTTCTTTATTGGAGCTCGTGGTGTTTCTGGCACCGCCGTTACGGCCGGATGCTGATCGACCCTCCGCTTTATGGCTTGCTGGAGCCGTGAGCAGAGTTGAACTCATGTAACGTTAGTTATCCTAGCACAAGCTGATAACGAAACTGATTTGGGCTGCGTTGGACAACATATCGTTCATTTGACGTGCTTAAGGGGGTTGTTTTGGGATGTTGTTCACGTTGGTGCAGGTTATTGGGCTGCAAGCGGTGATTAGAGACGTTCCTGAAGCCCAAATGGAGCAGCGAGCTGCACTGGTAATTGCGCTTGTCTAACAAACTATGTACAGACATGGGAAATTAATTGTGCAACTTTTTGTTGGCGTAGGTGGGGTTTGCAGCGCGTGGTGTTTTGGCATGAAAAAAGCCTTCGGAATTCCGAAGGCCTTTGCATTCACGATGGTGGAGACGAGGGGGATCGAACCCCTGACCTCTTGACTGCCAGTCAAGCGCTCTCCCAGCTGAGCTACGCCCCCGTGACGAGGAGTTACTATAGGGGAAGAATTTCTTTGATGCAAGGACTTTTTTGGGTTGAATCTCTTACTTACGGGTTTTCCTGGGACGGTGGATAGAAATAATCACTCTTCGAGCGCTTATTTCTATCCACCGTCCCGATAAAACCCTGATGCGATAGACCTTACTTGTAGAGGTAAGCGATGGCGGTGCCGGTGTGGACTTGGATCGTGGCTGTTGACCTGACCACATTGCTGATGCCCGTGTCGGCCAACAAGCCCAGGGGGCTGTGATCTAGTTCCCACTCCAAGCCATGTTCGCTTACCACCGTCCCAGGGGCTATGGCGATGATGGAGAACGTCTTGCCCTCGGCACCTTCGATGGCCCACGATTCGCCTGCGCGAAGGATGCGAGAGACCACCTTGTCCTCGGCAATCCTGACTGGGGCGTCCTCGTAGCCCGCGAGCAGGCCCACTACGGAAAGCGCCATGTCGGGACGGCCGCCGGTGGCGCAGGTCGCGACCACTTCGGCACCCGGCCAGTGGCGACGGACGGAATCTAGCGCCAGCGCCAGATCGGTATAGTCCTTGTATGGGTCGTGGCGTTCTACTTCAAAGGCTTCGGCGGCATCGACCAACGCACGACCTGCGTCGCTCACCGTGTCGGCGTCCCCCACATACACATCGCAGCCCAGTCCCGCGCCCAGCAGCGCGTCGAGTCCGCGGTCCACGGCGACGACGTGGTCGCACTCCCCTGCTAGCCTACGTAACAGATTCGCGCTCGCCACCACGGGCGAGCCGCAGACCACTAATACCTTGCAAGCCACAGCCCTCGCCTAACCTTCATACGCAAGAACGCCATCCAGATCCAGCTCCTTGTAGCTGTCGATAAAGATATCGCAGTTGTCGCGCACGTCGTCGCGCTTCATACGGCCGTGCGGGTCATAGATGCCCACGCGCTTAAAGCCGGCGGTGCCAGAGCTCTTAAGGCCAAAGACGGCGTCCTCAAACACCCACGCGCGTTCAAACTTGTGCCCATGGCGCTCCTCCAGGCGGCGCAGCGCCAGCTCATATACATCGGGGAACTGCTTAGAGCGTCCCGCCTCGCCCGTCGTGGTAACAAACTCCATGTACGCGTCGAGCCCGGCTCCCGCAAGCGCGGATTGCACCAGTTCGGCCGGCGTGGACGTAGCCACGCACATGGCAATACCCGCCTCCTGCGCCTGCTCCAAAAATGCCAGGAGCCCCTCGCGCGGCGGCACCTTGGAGTAGCCATCGATCAGTATGTCGCTCAACTCGCGGTAGAGCCCCTCGCCATTTGCGCCAATGCCCCACGTGTCGTGGTAGGCCTGGCACTCGTCCTCGAGCGACAAATGCTCAAATTGGGCAAAATCGTCGACCGTCACGTCGACACCGTTGCGGTGCAATAACTCGGGCTGGGCATAGGCCCAAACGGGCGTGCTATTAACCAGTGTGCCGTCGCAATCGAAAATAAAAGCAACCTTGGGAGCGGCGGTATGGGACATAAACGAACCTTTCGATGTCAAATGGTAAACAACCTGCTAAAAACGTTTTACCAAACGTCAGGCTAACAATTTTGAAACCCTAATTGGTAAAACTGTCAAGAGTTTTACCACGGCAATTCTGCCAGTGGTATAAACATGTCGCTTACCGATTAAACGCCCCCGCAAATCTGCTTTCGTCCATAAAACTAACGCACAGGTGTTATCGTAGTTTCTGCCGAAAGTTCCACCGAGCACGCGAGGTGGAACGAATCACAGAAACTTCGCCGTCCCTTCGATTCGTGCAGCCTTGGACCTTTCGCATCTAGTCACCAAGGCAACACGCTGCCGCGTCATGATGGGATCAAACGTGAGCGATACAAAGCTAAAGCCAACGGCTAAAAAGCCCGCAACCCGCAAACCGGCTCCGCACGCACCGGAGCTCTCCAAGGACGATGTCTACCTGTTTGGCATTGGAATGTGGGAGCGCAGCTGGGAAAAGATGGGCGCGCATCCCGACACGCAGAACCGTACGCGCGGCTGGCGCTTTTGCGTTTGGGCGCCCGACGTAAAGAGTGTCCATGTCATTGGCGAATTTAACGACTGGGATGAGGAGGCCAACCCGCTGGTGCCCGTGCATACGAGCGCTATTTGGGAAGGCTTTATTCCTGGCGCCGAGCAGGGCCAGCTCTATAAATATCTCATCGAGACCAACGAGGGCGAGAAGCTCTACAAAGCCGATCCGTATGCCTTTAAGGCCGAGTGCCCTCCGGGTACCGCGAGCGTGCTGTGGACCCTCGATGGTTACAAGTGGAACGACACCACGTGGCTCAAGCGCCGCGCCGCCCATAACCACATGTCGCAGCCGCTCAACATCTACGAGGTGCATATTGGCTCGTGGAAGCGCCACGGTGACGCGCCGCAGGGCGAGCCCGACGAGTACGGCAACTACCCCGGTCCCATGGATCCCTTCCCCGCGCAGCGCGGCGAGTTCTACACCTACGACGACCTGTCGGTGGAGCTCGTGGACTACGTGCGCGACATGGGCTACACGCATATCGAGGTCATGCCGCTTATGGAGCACCCCTTCGATGGCTCCTGGGGCTACCAGACGACCGGCTACTACGCCGCTACATCGCGCTACGGCAACCCGCAACAGCTCATGCACTTTATCGATGCATGCCACGAGGCAGGCATCGGCGTGATCATGGACTGGGTACCCGGCGGTTTTTGCGCCGACGCCCACGGCCTTGCCACCTTTAACGGCCACATGCTATTTGAGCACGAAATTCACCCCAACTGGGGCACGCACAAGTTTGACTTTGCCCGCGGCGAGGTCCGCTCTTTCCTGGTCTCCAACGTGCTGTATTGGCTCGAGAACTTCCACGTGGACGGCATTCGCATGGACGGCGTGTCCAGTATGCTGTACCTCAACTTTGGCATTGACGATCCGGGCCAAAAGAAGTTCAACAAGTACGGAACCGAGGAGGACCTGGACGCCAGCGCGTTTATCCGCCAGGTCAACTGCGCCGTGGAGGCCCACTTCCCTGACGTGATGATGATGGCCGAGGAGTCCACCGCGTGGCCGCTCGTGACCTATCCGCCGCAGGACGGCGGCCTGGGCTTCCACTACAAGTGGGACATGGGCTGGATGAACGACACCCTGCACTACATGCAGACCGATTTTCCGTGGCGCCCCGGCAACCACGGCCTTCTCACGTTCTCCATCATGTATGCCTTTACCGAGAACTTCATCTGCCCCCTGAGCCACGACGAGGTCGTGCACGGCAAGTGCTCGCTGATCGGCCGCATGCCGGGCGACTGGTGGCGCCAGTTTGCCGGCCTGCGCACGCTGGCCTTCTACCAGATGACGCACCCCGGTGCCAAGCTCAACTTTATGGGCAACGAGATCGGCCAGTTTATTGAATGGCGCTACTACGAGTCCATTCAGTGGTTCCTGACCGAGGAGTACGAGACCCATCGTCATCATCAGGCGTTTATCAAGGCGCTCAACCACCTGTACACCGCCGAGCCCGCCCTGTACGAGCGCGGCTACACCGACGACGGCTTTACCTGGATCGACGCGGACAATTCCAAGCAGTCCATCGTGAGCTTTGTGCGTCAGGGCGAGGACATCGATGATGACCTGGTGATCCTGATCAACTTTGACCCGGCGAGTTATGAGAGCTTCCGTGTGGGCGTGCCGCGTGAGGGTGACTGGGAGGTCATCTTTGATTCCGACCGTCCCGAGTTTGGCGGCAGCGGATACGCCGGTGAGGAGCCCTACACCTGCTCGAGTGAGCCCTATTCCTGGAACGGGCAAATGGACTCCATCGAGATGAAGGTGCCCGGTCTGGCAGGTGTGGTACTCAAGCGTCGCGGTCCCAGCAGCTATAAGCCGCCCGTGGTCGAGGAGCCCAAGAAGGCGACGCGCAAGCGTGCGTCCTCGGTGAAACCCAAGACCGCGGCTGCTAAGAAGGCTCCGGCTAAGGCGAAGGCTGCCAAGCCCGCCGCCAAGGCTTCGGCCAAGTCCACCACGGCCAAGAAGGCTGCTTCCAAGGCCAAGGCAGCTGCCGTTAAGGATCCTGCCAAGAAAGCGTAACAAAGGTGTTACCACTGTAATTACCCGCCCCGCCGGGGCGTAGGATACAAGTCATAACCGTTCCGGGAGAAACATCCCCGGGGGAAGGAACGTATGAATAAGATCTTCGACAACAAGCAGGAGTTTACCGAGCTCTATCGCGATGCCGTCATGAGCATCAGCGGCAAGAGCGTCGAGGCCGCCAGCGACCTCGACCGCTTTAACGCCCTGGCCAAGCTCGTGGCCGAGAAGGCACGCACCGTTGCCACCAAGAGTGACGCCCGCGCCACCGCCGAGGGCAAGAAGCGCGTGTACTACTTCTCGATCGAGTTTTTGATCGGCCGCCTGCTCGACAACTACCTGCTCAACTTTGGCGTGCGCGACATGGTCGCCGAGGCGCTCGACGACATGGGCTTCGATCTGTCCGTCATTGAGAACCAGGAGCCCGATCCGGCTCTGGGCAACGGTGGTCTGGGCCGTCTTGCCGCATGCTTCCTGGATTCCATGGCAG
>CAJMPF010000031.1 GCA_905215195.1 uncultured bacterium
CCGTATGGTGGCGGCGCATCCGGGCATTTTTATGTTCGACGAGCCCATGAGCGCGCTCGATTCCTATCTTAAGAGCGCACTCGAGCAGAACATGCTCGACCTGTTCGATGCGTGCAACCGCGCCGTGCTCTACGTGAGCCACGACATCGACGAAGCGTGCCGCCTGTGCCAGCGTATCTGCGTGATGCACGACGGGCATGTTGAGGAGATCGGCTCCATTGAGGACGTGGTCCCCCGTCCGCAGACGCTGGCGGCGTTGCGCCTGACGGGCTGCAAGAACACAAGCCGGGCGCGCAAGGTCGGCGATGAAGAAGTGGAGGCCCTCGACTGGGGCATGACCTTTAACGTGGGCCGCGAGGTTCCCGATAATGTGGTGTACCTGGGCATTCGCGCAAGCTACTTCCATGTTGACAATCGTGCTGAGCGTGGTCGCAACAGCTACGATTTGCACGTGGCGCGCGTGAGCGATTCGCGTTTTGAGCGCCTGGTGCTGTTGGATGCGCCGCGGGCCGATGCGCCCACGCGTCTGCAGTGGAAGGTCAACAAAGTGGGCATGCCTGTCGACGAGCTACCGCAAGCAGGCGAGACGCTGCGCATGCATTTTGATGCCAGCAGGATCCATTTGGTTTGTCGATAACGCCGGGTAATGCCGTCGGGGATATAAGCCTCGGCGGCTTTGTCTTGCCGTTCGCCGAATGATGGATGACAAACTCTTATCAACACAGATAATTATTTATTAAACGACGGCACACGACGCTGTCGTACGAATGTCAACGGTGTTCGCATGTTCGATGACCGTTGATATAGTTGACCTCAACTTGTAAAGGAGGGTGCGCACATGCCGCAGACGACATACATTCGCCGCGTTGCCGCGCGCGCCCTGTATATCGCTCGGAGTCGCATATGAGCAGGTATGTTCACGGCTCCGGGAGAGACGACGCACAACTAAATAATCGACCGCAAAGCAGGTTCCCTAAAATTCCGGGTTTGAGCACGGCCGGGCAATCGCCGCTCGTCGTGCATCGATACCGCTGTTATCCGTTTTTGGTTCGAGAGGGGAACCGTCATGGCTGAAGAATTCGATTTCCATCCGATGTGGGAGAGCCTCGGCATGAATCTTGCCGACCACGACATGCTGCTGGGCGCCGTGGGCCAGATGTACGGCGATATGTTCCTGACGCAGAACAATCGCCCCAAGTCCACGTCCTACCTGGATTTTGTCGCCACCAACATCCACAGCGGCCGTATTAAGGAGATGCTCGACAAGAAGGAGGCCGGCGAGGCCACCAAGATCGTCGGTTCGTTCTGCGTGTACGTGCCCGAGGAGATCGTGCTTGCCTGTGACGGCATTCCCGTGGGCCTGTGCTCGGGTGCCGATTGGGCAACCGATAAGGTCGAGGAGCACCTACCGCGCAACACCTGCCCGCTTATCAAGAGCTTTGCCGGCTTTAAGCTGGGCGAGGTCTGCCCCTACATTGAGTCGAGTGACTTGGTGGTAGGCGAGAACACCTGCGATGGTAAGAAGAAGGCTTATGAGTTTTTTGCCACGCAAAAGAACATGTACGTCATGGATATTCCCAACGTGCACGATGAGTCGACGCTCGTGACTTGGAAGGCCGAGGTCAAAAAGCTCGCCGCCAAGATCGAGGAAGAGTGTGGCGTCAAGATTACGCCCGAGCGCCTGAAGGCCGCCATCCACGCCGTCAATGAGAAGCGTCGCGCCCTGCAGCGTCTCGCTGCCACGCGCGCTGCCGATCCGGCGCCCATCAGCGGTCTCGACAGCCTGCTGACCGTTCAGGCCGCCTTTATGGACGACACGCCGCGCTTGACCGGCGCCATCAACGACATGGCCGCCGAGTGCGAACAGCGCGTTGAAGCCGGCGAGGGCGTGGCGCCCAAGGGCACCAAGCGCATCCTGTACACCGGTACGCCCATGGCCGTGCCCAACTGGAAGCTGTTCAACCTCATCGAGAAGGCCGGTGGCGTCGTGGTGGGCGAGGAGTCCTGCACGGGCTCGCGCTACTACAAGGACTTGGTCGACGAGTCCGGCGAGACGGTCGACGAGATGCTCGACGCCATCGCCGAGCGCTACTTTAAGATCAACTGCGCTGTCTTTACGCCCAACGACCAGCGTATGAAGGACATTGTCCAGATGGCCAAGGACCTGCATGCCGACGGTATCGTCGACGTGGCCCTGCAGTTCTGCACGCTCTACGAGATGGAGTCGTTTGCCGTGGAGAAGGCCGCCGAGCAGGCCGGCATTCCGTTTATGCACATCACGACCGACTACGCCGGTGAGGATGCCGGTCAGCTCCAGACCCGCATCGAGGCCTTCCTCGAGACGATTTAGCCGCACCTGCGCTGGGCCGTGCCGCCGGGTGTTCCTATCCGCGCGATAGGGATTTCTCTGTTGCCATGTCGGTCGGTGTCCGGATGCACCGCAGGGCGCCGATCGGCTTCGCATAGCTGCCGGGCGGGGATTTCCGCCGTCCTGGCAGATTCTATCTGTTTGTTCAGACACGAAAGGAACTCAATGAACAACGACCTTTTCAAGGCGGGCGTTTCCCGTCGCGGTTTTCTGACCGGCTCCGCTGCCCTGTGCGTCATGGCGGGCCTCACCGGCTGCGGCGGTTCGGGCGCCGAGAGCGGTAGCGCCGCCGCCACCGGCCAGGATGTGGAGTATCGCGACGAGCTGCAGATCGCGTTACCGGCGAGCCCGGACGGGCTCGATCCGCACACCACGTCGTCGCTTGTGACCATGGACGTCATCTGCAACGTTGTCGAGCCGCTCTTTGGCCTCGATAGCGACTACGAGCCCCGGCCCGTGCTGGCCAAGGGCTATGAGGTCTCCGACGACGGCCTGACCTACACCATCAAGCTACGCGAGGACGTTACCTTCCACAACGGCAAGGAGTTTGGCTCCGAGGACGTCGTGGCTTCGATGAACCGCTGGCTCACCGTCAACGATCGCGCCGCGAGCCTGCTGCCCGGCGCCACCTTCGCCGCCTCGGGCGACCACGAGGTCACCTGCACGCTGACCGAGCCCGCCATCGACTTTCTGATCATCCTGGGCAACCACTCCCAGTATCCGGGTATCTTCCCCTCCGAGGTCATCGAGGCCGCGGGCGATACCGGCGTGACCGAGTACGTGGGTACCGGTGCTTACAAGTTTGTGGAGTGGAAGCAGGACCAGTACGTCCATCTCACCCGCTACGAAGACTATGTCGCCGCTCACGGCAAGGCTTCGGGCTACACCGGCAAGGTCTCCGCGCCCACCAAGGACATCTACTATCAGTTCGTGACCGAGGCCTCCACGCGCGTGAGTGGGTTTGAGACCGGCGAGTACGATATCGCTGGCGAGATCCCCACCGAGAACTACCACGACTTCGACGGCAACGACGACGTCAAGCTCTACACCCATAATGCCGGCGTTCTGACCGCCTTCCTCAACATGAACGAGGGCGTCTTCGCCGACGAGGAGATCCGCAAGTGCGCTCTCATGGCTATCGACTGCGAGGCGGCCGCTCTTGCCGCCTATGGCGAGAAGGAACTCTTCAACATCGATCCCAACCTTGGCAACCCCGAGAACACTCAGTGGGCGACCGATGCGGGCAAGAAGTACTTTAACCAGGCCGACGCCAAGGCCGCCAAGAAGGCCCTGGCCAAGACCTCTTATGCCGGTGAGACGGTCAAGCTGCTGACCACCCCCGACTACAAGGATATGTACAACGCCACCGTCGCGCTGCAGGAGCAGCTCGAGAAGGCCGGCTTCACCGCCGAGGTCGACAGCTACGAGTTCGCGACCTTCATGGACATCCGCTCCGGCAAGCCCGAGCAGTGGGACCTCTTTGTGGCCTCCACCAACTACAAGCCCATCCCGGCCCAGTCCCTCTCGGTCTCCAAGGCCTTCTATGGCCTGTCCGACGAGAAGGCGCTCAAGCTCGTGGCCGAGACCCGCACCGCCAAGGACACCGACGCCGCGGCCAAGAAGTGGGCCGAGGCTCAGGAGCGCCTCTATGAGATCGCCGTCATCGAGCCGCTTTGCCACTACGCTTCCATCACGGGCACCCAGGCAGACGTCGAGGACGTCGAGGTGCTCGACGGCGCCATCGTTTGGAACGCCAAGCGTCCGGAGTAATGCAATAGATGGCGTGGCGGCTGGAGGGGTCTGGTCCCCTGTGGCTGCCACGCCCTGTCCACGTTCAGAGGGGAAATAGACGCCTCGCATGTTGAAGTACACGCTCAAACGTATAGGCGCGATGGTTCCGGTGATGCTCATCATCTCGGTCGTCGTGTTTTTGATTATCTATCTCACGCCGGGCGACCCGGCCTCTTCGATGCTCGGCATGGAGGCTTCGGCCGACCAGATCGAGCGCGTCAACGATAGCCTGGGACTCAACGAGCCGCTGCCGCAGCGCTACGTTGAGTGGATGGGCGGCGTACTTACCGGCGACCTGGGCGATTCGTATTTTATGCGCCAGCCCGTCACGCAGGCGATCGCCGAGCACTTTGGCCCCACGCTATCGCTCGCGCTTCTGGCACAGCTCATCGCGCTGCTGATTGCACTGCCCTGCGGCGTCGTCGCTGCCCTCAAACATGGGTCGCGCACCGACGCGGTCTTGCGTGTCGTTGCTCTTTTGGGCGTGGCGATACCCGGCTTTTTGATGGCGCTCATGCTTATGTGGCTGTTTGCCGTCACGTTGCGCGTGTTCCCGGTGGCCGGCTATGCGCCACTATCGAAGGGCTGGTTCAGCCATTTACGCTATCTTGCGTTGCCGGCCATATCGCTTGGATGCGTGCAGGCGGCCCTGCTCATGCGCATGACCCGTTCGAGCGTTATCGAGGCCATGCAGCTTGACTGCGTCAAGACGGCGCGTGCCAAGGGCGTCTCCGAGGTTCGCGTGGTGCTGGCCCATGCCCTGCGCAACGCAGCGCTGCCGATTCTCACCTCGGTCGGCTATTCTTTTGGCGCCCTGATTACGGGTGCCGTGGTGACTGAGGCCATTTTTAATATCCCTGGTTTGGGCCAGCTGGTCACGAGCTCTATCGAGCGTCGCGACTATCCGGTGATTCAGGGCGTGCTGCTGGTCATCGCCTTGTTGAATTCGGTGATCAATCTGGCCGTCGACCTTGCCTACGGCGCTTTTGACCCGCGTGCTCGCAAATGGGGCGATGCATGATGACAAACTTTAAGAAGGCTCTTGCCAACAAGGGGTTTGTGGTCGGCGGCTGCATTTTCCTGGCGATTGCGCTGATCGCGCTCGTCGGTCCGCTGGTGTGGACGGTTGATCCCAATGCGCAGGAGATGACGTTGCGACTTTCGGCACCTTCGCCCGCGCATCCCTTTGGCTGCGATGACTTTGGCCGCGACCTGCTTGCCCGCGTCATCGTTGGCGCGCGCGTGTCGCTTGGCGTTGGCATTGCCGTCACGCTCACGACGAGTGTGCTCGGCTTGGTGATCGGCGCCTATGCGTGCTACAACGAGAGACTCGATCATATTCTCATGCGCATCTGCGACGGCCTTATGTCCATTCCGGGCGTGCTGCTGGCTATCGCGCTCATGGCCATGATGGGGGCGAGCGTGTGGAACGTCATCATCGCGCTTTCCATCGTCTATACGCCCAGCATGGCGCGCATCGTGCGCTCGCGTGCGATGGTGGTCAAGGAGGAGCCCTTTGTGGAGGCCCTGCGCGTGCAGGGCGCCTCGACCGCGCGCATCGTGTGGTTGCATATCGTGCCCAACGTTATGGCACCCTTCCTGGTGCAGGCGACGTTCGTCTTTGCCGAGGCCGTGCTCTCGGAGGCCGCCCTCTCGTTTCTGGGCCTGGGTATCAAGGCACCCGACGCCAGCTGGGGAAACATCCTGCAGGCGGGCAAGAACGTGATGCGCAAAGCCTGGTGGATGATCTTCTTCCCGGCTATCGCCATCATCGCGAGCGTGCTTTCGCTGAACCTTGCCGGCGACGGCCTGCGCGACGCCCTCGATCCCAAGACCAAGGAGGACTAGCCCATGGCTCAGCATCTTTTGGACGTGCGCGACCTCTGCATCTCGTTTGTGGGCCGCGATGGCAACGCGCTGGAAGCCGTCAACAAACTCAACCTACATATCGATGCCGGCGAGATCGTTGGTGTTGTCGGCGAGTCCGGCTGCGGTAAGTCGGTGTTTGCCCAGAGTGTCATGCGCCTATTGGAGCATGAACAGAAGATGGCCTATGAGGGCCAGATTCTCTTTGACGGGGAGGACCTGCTCGCACGCCCGCTCAAGCGTATGCGCGAGGTGCGCGGCTACGATATCGCCATGATTTTCCAGGACCCTTTGAGCTCGCTTAACCCCGTCATGACGGTCGGGGCACAGGTCGTCGAGGCCGTGCGGGCCCACCGTAAGATGAGCCGACGCGAAGCCCGCAACGAGGCTCTATCGCTGTTGGAGCGTGTGGGAATTCGAGATGCCGCGGCTCGCTTCGACATGTATCCGGGCGATTTTAGCGGCGGTATGCGCCAGCGCGTGATGATTGCCATGGCTCTCGCCGGGCACCCGCGCCTGCTTATCGCCGACGAGCCCACCACGGCACTCGACACGACGACTCAAAAACAGATTTTGGATCTCCTGCGCGACCTTAACAGTTCCGAGGGCATGGCGGTACTTTTTATCAGCCATGATTTGGGCGTCGTCACGAGCATCTGCTCGCGCGTGCACGTCATGTATCTGGGTCAAATCGTAGAAGAGATTGATGCCTGCGGCCTTATGGAGCGCCCGAGCCACCCATATGCCCAGGGGCTCATCGCGAGCATTCCGCCGCTCGAAGGCGAGCGAGTTGACACGTTGGCGGATATTCCGGGCACAGTGCCGCCGCTTACGGCAATACCCTGTGGATGCCGCTTTGCGCCTCGTTGCGCCCGGGCGGACGAGCGCTGCCGCGCGCAGGAGCCTCCGCTGTTTGCCGTGAATGCGTGTGACCGGTCTAAATGCTGGCTTGTCGAGAAAGGGGAGTGCCATGGCTGTTGATAGCGAAGCCCTGCTTAGGGTCTCACATCTGACTAAAGCGTATCCCATGCCGGGCTCAGGTTTTAAGCGTCAGGCCTTTACCGCCGTGGACGATCTGTCGTTTGAGATCGCGCCGGGCGAGGTCTATGGCCTGGTTGGCGAATCCGGATCGGGCAAGTCGACGACTGGACGCTTGATCTGTGGTCTCGAGCGTGCGGATTCCGGCTCGATTGTCTATCGCGGGCACGACCTCGCCACGATGTCGGAGCGCGAACGCAAGCCGTTTCGCCGCGAGATCCAGCTGGTAATCCAGGATAGCTCTACGGCTTTTGACCCGCGCAACCGTGTCGGCCGCATTTTGGAGGAGCCGCTGATTATCGCCGGCGTGCGCGATGCGGATGAGCGCCATGGGCGCGCGCTCTCGGCCCTGACCTCGGTCGGTCTTCTGGCAGAGCATTATGACCGCTACCCGCATGACCTTTCGGGGGGACAGCGTCAGCGACTCAATCTGGCACGGGCGCTTATTTGCGAGCCGCGTCTTGTGGTATGCGACGAGCCGGTCTCGGCGCTTGACGTGTCCGTTCAGGCCCAAGTGCTCAACTTGCTTCGCGACCTGCAGCGCACGACGGGTGTAGCGCTGCTGTTTATCACGCATGATATGCGTGTGGTTCGGCATATGTCCGACCGGATTGGCGTGCTCTACCACGGTCGTCTTGTCGAGGAAGGCGCGGCCGAGGACGTGATCGCGCACCCGAGCGATCCGTATACGCAGGAGCTTATCGACGCCATTCCCTAGAGGATGCTTCCTTTTGGGTATGGCGTGGGTTTGTTGTTTAATTGTCGGTATATCGGTGCAAGAGAGGGGAACTACTATGGCCGATATCGAGGAACAGCCGTTGCCGCGCACGTTTGAGGAGTTCAACGAGCAACGCAAGGCGGCGTTTATTCGCGTCAAGGATTACAAACAGGCCGGCAATCGCCTGGTCGGCTTTTTGTGTAGCTATACGCCGCTCGAGATTATCGATGCCGCGGGCGCTGCAAGCGTGGCCTTGTGCGGCACATCCGACGAGGTGATTCCCGAGGCCGAGAAGGTGCTGCCGGCAAACCTGTGCCCGCTCATCAAGTCGACGTACGGTTTTGCCTACTCGCAAAAGTGCCCGTTTACGTACTTTAGCGACATGATCATCGGCGAGACCACCTGCGACGGCAAGAAGAAGATGTACGAGCTACTCAACGAGCTCAAGCGCACGCACATTCTGCATCTTCCGCAGGGTCGCAATCGCGCCTACGAGCGTGAAGGCTGGTACGAGGAGTGCCGCCTGCTCAAGGAGGAGCTTGAGAACTTCTACGGCATCACGATCACCGATGACGACCTGCGCGCCGCCGTGCGCCGTCGCAACCGCTTGCGTGCGGCCCAGCTCGACATGTTTGCGCTGCAGGCCAACCAGCCGGCGGCTATGAGCGGCGTCGACCTGATGAGCACCATGTTTGCCGGCACGTTCAGCTTTGATATCGAGGCCTATATGCAGCAGCTGGAGCAAAAGGTTGCCAAGCTGCGCGAGGCCTACGACGCGGGCGAGCGCCCGGTCGCGGCGGATGCCAAGCGCATTCTGATCACCGGCTGCCCGGTGGGCGGCGTGATCAACAAAATCGGCCGTACTATCGAGTCCAACGGCGGTGTGGTCGTGTGCATGGACGATTGCTCGGGCGAGCGCACGGCGGCCATGATGATCGACCCGGACGCGCCTGACATTCTGCGCGCCATCGCCGACCGCTACCTAGACATCAACTGCTCGGTCATGACGCCCAACGACGGTCGTATGGAAAACACGCTGGCCATGTGTGAGAAGTATCATGTCGATGGCGTGGTAGAGAGCGTGCTACAGGCCTGTCACACCTTTAACGTGGAGAGTGCCCGCATGCAGGAGGCTGTCGAGGGTGCGGGTATTCCGTACATGAAGATCGAGACCGATTACAGCAACGGCGACATGGGTCAGATCGAGACCCGCATCGCCGCCTTCATCGAAACCCTCTAGCTTCCTCAGGCACCGGATCTTGCCCCTCAAACCGTCGCTTGCGTACCAAAGTACGCTGCGCTCCTCTTTCGGGGCAATCTCCGGCACCTGAGAAACCTAGATCTAAGGCGCCTGAACGCGCCGCTACCTTTGATGTTTAGATTGGGAGAGAGCCATGATAGGGATCGGGATCGATATCGGGTCTACGGCGGCTAAGGCTGCTGTGGTCGATGGAGAGGGTTCGGTGGCGTGGACGTGCGTGCAGCCAACCGGGTTCTCCTCGGTCGATGCGGCCGAGCGTCTGCGCGAGGCACTGGCAGCGGCGGGTTATGACGTGGCTGCCGACGACGTGCGCGTGATCGCGACCGGCTACGGTCGTGTCGCCGTGCCCTATGCGCATAAGGTCGTGACCGAGATTACCTGCCACGGCACCGGTGCCGTGCGCCTGTTTGGCGATCACGGCACGGTGATCGACGTGGGCGGTCAGGACACCAAGGTCATTCAGCTTAAAAGTGGCCGCGTGGCCAAGTTTGCCATGAACGACAAGTGCGCCGCCGGCACGGGGCGCTTTTTGGAGATCATGGCCGACCGCCTGGGCATTTCCCAGCAGCAGATGGCCGACCTGGCGCGTTCCGGCGAGCCCACCAAGATCAGCAGCATGTGCACCGTGTTTGCCGAAAGCGAGGTCATCAGCCTGATCGGTCGCGGTGAGCCGCGCGAGAACATTGCGCGTGGCGTGATCGACAGCGTGGTCTCGCGCGTGGCGACCATGGCCGGGCAGGCCGCGGGCGCCCCGTACTACCTGACCGGTGGCCTGTGCGAGAACGCCTTCGTGGTGGAGCGGTTGGGCGAGCTACTGGGGTCGCCGGTGACCACCTCGCCCCAGGCTCGCTTTGCCGGAGCGATCGGCGCGGCTGTCCGCGCCGCCGCCTTGGCCTAGGGGTGTACCGCGACATGCGCATCCTCAATATCTCGGCACAAAAACCAGATAGCACCGGCAGTGGCACCTACCTTGCCGCGCTTGTGCGCGAGCAGATCGAGACGGGGCATCGCGCCGCCGTGCTTTGCGGCGCGGCACCGGGTGATACCCAAGGCGAGCTGGACCGGCGTGCTGCCGTGTTTGCCGTACCGTTCGAGTCGCCCGAGCTGCCGTTTCCCATCTGCGGTATGTCCGATGTCATGCCCTATCCCTCCACACGCTATCGTGACCTGACGCCTTCGATGCTCAAGGCATTTGAGCGGGCATTTGCTGCTGCAATCGATCGGGCGGTGGCTGAGTTTCGGCCCGATCTGGTGCTTTGCCATCACCTGTATCTGGTGACCGCATTGGCGCGCGAGTGCGTCCGGGGCGTTCCGGTTGTTGCCGTGTGCCATTCGACCGACCTTCGCCAGCTGCGTTCGCATGCGCTCGAACGCGATCGCATCCTACGCGCGGTTCGTCGGCTCGATGCCGTCTTTGCGCTCCATGCTGAGCAGGCTGAACAGATTGGCCTGGTGTGCGGCGTCGATGCCGATCGTATCCATGTGATTGGGACGGGCTACGACCATCGCGTCTTCTGCCGCGACGCAAGCGTGGCGAGGCAGCCGGGATCGCTTGTGTACGTGGGCAAGATTTGCTTTAAAAAGGGCGTCGAGTCGCTGGTTCGAGCTGTGTCATTGCCGATTGACGATGGCGTCCGCCCATCTGGCTTGGTACTTGTGGGCGGCCGCGGGGACGATGCCGAGTACGCGCGTATCGAGCGCTTGACCGCGGCCTCGGATGTGCCGGTGACGCTGGCGGGGCGCCTGGATAGCGATGAACTCGTGCGTGCCTACCGCAGTTCCGACGTCTTTGTGCTGCCTTCGTTTTACGAGGGTCTGCCGCTCGTGACGATCGAAGCCCTCGCGTGCGGCTGCAAAGTTGTGGCGACCGATTTGCCCGGCGTCCGTCCCTGGATGGAGGCGATGCTTCCCGGTGCTCCCGTGACGTGGGTGGCGTCGCCGCGTATGACGGATGTCGACACGCCCGTGGCGGCCGACCTTCCGCTGTTTGAGCGCGCGCTGGCAGATGCTATCGCGCAGGCGCTTGCGGCGCTGCCGGAGGAGGACCGGGAGATCTTTT
>CAJMPF010000032.1 GCA_905215195.1 uncultured bacterium
GCGACAGGGCCGTGTGGGAGGACCTCCACCACAGGGACCCGTACCCGTTCTGGCTGGATTAATGGATGGAAACGGGTGTTCTATCGGGACACACATTTTGTCCTATAAGCCCGGCATGGCACGCACCCATTTCATTACCAAAAGCGCGAAATCCGCCCTCCGAGGCCCAAAAAATAAAGCCCCAAGCGCTAAAAGTGTTCGCCCGGTGGCAAACCCACACCTTAACCGACGCTGCTAAATCGTTTTAGCAAGAACCAGATCAACCGCGTTTTCGGAAGTGCGGGGAAAAATTGCTTACCCCCGAGCATAAGTCCTTTTATTTCAACAAAACCCCTGATAAAGTTGGCTTAAATACCGCTTGTGCCTGACCTACTTGTCTTTTTCACCGCACTTCCGAAACGGATAGCTTTTCTAGCCCAAACAACGCTCAAACGATCGGATCGCTATGTCATTTCTTGCCTGCGGACCTACGGCTTTTCAGTACTATCGCATCCCGCCCCAAATACTGGGACTCTATCCGGCAATCCTGCCGCCCGACCATGACCATCGCTTGGTGCATTACTCAAAACAACCGGTATTTAAAGACTTGCTCGGCACACCAGTTTGGAGATCCGTGAGTGAAAGGAAACAGCGCGCGAACGGAAAGCTATTTCATAGCCGTCTGCTAACCCAAGAGCCGCCTCCTGGGTCGTTTAGACAGACTGAACATGGATTTGATGTCACTTCACCGGAGTTCACGCTGCTCAGCCTTGCCACGCAGGTCTCACGCAACCAGTTACTCATGGCGTGCTACGAGATGTGCGGCTCCTTTGCAGTGTTTAAGCCCTGCGAGCGAACGCAACAACAACTCGATGAAGCTATTTCGCTTAAGTTCATTCCACCCAACTGCGGCTGGGAACGAGTTAACGACACCAAGGGCAATGACACCAACTTGTGGAAGCGCACGCCGCTTCTTACCGCAACGGATATCGCCGCGTTCGCCAAGCAAGCCGCAGGCCTGCGCGGCGTCAAACAACTGCGCTGGGCGGCCGAGCACGTGACGGGGCAGGCCGCCTCGCCCTTCGAAGTACAGACCTCCATGCTTATCTCGCTCCCCCGCGACGAGGGCGGCCAGGGCATCGAGATCGCCAACAACGCGCGCATCCCGCTCAGTGAAGCCGCACGTTCGCTGTATGACAAAACCTGCTGCTACGCCGATATCCTCATCGAAAGCGCCACCGACAGCATGGGCGTCATTCTGGAATGCCAAGGCCGCTCTGCCCACGACAGCGAAGCCGCGAGCCTCTCCGATGCCGAGCGCGCCACCGCACTCACAAGCATGGGCTACGACGTCATCCAAATTACCTATGACCAGATCAAGGAGAAGAAGAGCTTCGACCACATAGCCGAGCTCATCCATAAAAAGGCCGGGCTTCCCCACATCCCAAAGACCAAACAGGAGCGCATTGCCGAAGATACCTTACGGCAAGAGCTACTTGTCGATTGGGTTGAGCTATTCACTGCCGGGCCGGCCAGCTAGCAGCTAGCAATCAGGGGCAGCGCAGACACATCGGGCGATTCGACACGGGCGGCAAAACCCGCCTCGGTTAGCTCGATGACCTCGGTAAACGTTGTATCGAAAAACTCCTCGGTTAGCAAGCGATACGGCGGATGATCGGGCTCGCCGGGGTTTTCGCGTACAATCTCGTGCATAACGCCAATGGTCTTGAGCACATACTCCTTATGGATGGGATACTGACCAAAACGGGTCGCCGCAGTATACAGGCGATCGGTCGCGCGCGGAATCGAAACGATGCCGAGTGTCTTGCCAAACCAGTCAAAGTCGCCTTGCTTTTTAATGCGGAATTCCTCGCACGGTTTGCCGCCGTGCGCCTCCAGGTACTGATTCACGCGCGTATTCCACACGGTATCGGCCACGAGGTGAGACCAAACGCCCAGCGTCAGATCGAGCAGCGACTGCGCCACGTCATCGGGCGCGAGCGAAAGCTCGCTAGCACCGGAACCGGCAACCGGCTCGGCATCCTTGTAGCGTTGGGGATAATGCACCCGATTGAGTCGCTCGCGCTCCTCGACAATCGAGGTCGCGTCAGCCGGCGTACCAACAGGCGCCCCTTTAAGCAACGGTGCCACATAGGTATCCCAGAACTCGTGCTCACGCGGCTTAGGGATAGGCTCGGGCTTGGCAAAGTGCGTAATGCGGTACGGGATGGGATCGGCGATGCCAGGGACCATATAGCCCACGAAAATATCCGGAACCACGCAGCCAAACAAAAAGGCATTGCGGTCGCGCACGCTCTTGGCAAGCGCACCGGTGCGCTCCAGCAAACGCTCCGTCTGAGCGATATGAATGTTCCAGCTTGGCATAGCCACCCCCATAAAAAACCTGGATAACTATACCATCACGGCAAAGCCGCGCGGGCGGCTACGCACGCTCTACGCAGCAACTAGTCCGTAGCACCGCTTTCGGTTCCATACGACGGCGAAGGCGCCTCGACCACATGGTGATATCGATCGATATAGATTGCACGGGCACCCAGGCGTCGCACCAAATCCTGGTGATGTGTGCTCATCAAGACCGTCTTACCCGCCGCGACGTAGGCCAGCAAGAAGTTGACCACGATGTCGCATGAATCCTCGTCGAGCCCATTAGTAGGTTCGTCGAGAACCAAGATATCGGGGTTCATCGATACGACTGCCGCCAGCGCCACACGCTTCTTTTGCCCACCCGAAAGCTGATAGGGCGAGGCATCGACCAGGTCGGCAACTTGAAACAGTTCCATGGCATCGTGCACGCGACGGTCGAGCTCGTCTGCCGGCAGCCCCATCTGCGCGGGACCAAAAGCAACTTCCTCACCCACCGTAGCGCAGAACAACTGGGCGTCGGCATTCTGGAACACAAAACCCACGCGCTGATGGAACCGCTGGGCCGTCGCGGAATCCTTGAGATATGCCGCATCGACCATACACCCGTCAAACAGGTATGCCCCTGCGTCCGCGAGTTCAAGGCCGTTAATAAGACGCATAATCGTCGTCTTACCGCAGCCGTTGGGACCGAGCAGGGCAACGAGTTCACCACGATCGACCTGCAGCGACACGCCATCGACAACCGTATGCCCCGCATAGGAGAACACCACGTCGCGCAACTCAATAAGCGGCGCGCCCTCGGCGCCGCCCGCACCGTTCGTGCCCGCCGCACTATTCATATCGATCGTCAAAACGTCGCCCTTCCCTACTCACATCGACGGCTAGACCGCCCGCGCTACAGTACCGCACACAACACGGCGAGCAACGCCACGCCGACCGCATAGACCCCATCGCGCCAGCCAAAGCCGCTCCGCGCGGGAGCCGGATACGCGCCGGCAAAGCCACGGCAGAGCATGGCCTCGTCCATCGCATGGCTGCATTCCATCGCCTTGATAAAGGTCATGCCCATGATACCCGCGATCGAATCGGTACGCGAAAATCCCTCAGGCGCACGGCCAACGCTGCGCAGCATGACCGATTCGCACAGATTGTGCGCCGTGCGACCCAGCACCTCAATGTGCTTGAGCGCCATATCAAACGTAAAGATGACCTCGTCGGGTAGATGCAGCATCTTGAGCGCCGCCGACATGCGGCTCCAGGTGAGCGTCCACGAAACGCCCAGCACGAGCGACACGTTAATGAACGTCTTAAGCGCAATTTTGAGCATGGCGCCCGTAGCGGAAGCGCCCAGCAGCAGGGCAGGCAGCGCCAAAACCACGGCGAGCCCCGCGGCGCCAAGCGCCGGCACAAAGGTCGCGCGCAGCCCGCGTACGGGGCGCACGGCAACGAGCACCAGCGCAATAGCCGCCATCAACATGAGGTACAGCGGGCTCTGTGTCAGACACACGCACAGGACGCAGACGAACATCCCCACCAGGCGCACCGGAGCCGAAACGCAAGAAAGGGCGCGGTCGACCATCGACCCGCCCTCGTGCGCGCCCCCACCCAGGCGAACCCGCTCAAGCAGGCTCGCCAGGTGCAGGACATTCTTTTGCATCACGCGATGCCGAGCCCCCACGGGCTCGTAACGCTGCTCGACCGCAAGCCAGCTAGGCAGCTCGGCTATTGCCATGAGCACCGCTTTCCTTAACCGTCAGCGAGATCAGACGGAATGCGATGGTGAGCACCGCCACGCCAATCACGCCGGACAGGATATACATGGCAGCCTGACCGGCAAAGCCAAGACCCTGCTCCTCGGAATAAGCCTGCAGGTAATCACCCGTAGGCAGAGCGTCGGCAAAGGTCGGGGTATCGAGGCCGACCGAAGCCTGCAGGCTGTCGTCGCCAGCCTCCTGAACGGCAGTCGCGGCGCCCTCGGCGTCCCACTCGCCCCATGCGTCACCTGTGGCAAGCAAGCCGAGCGGCGTAGCCACGACAAGCACGGCGACCAGAATGAGCGTGGGGACCAGCGAGGTCTTCTTGGCAGTACCATCGCCGGCAAGCTGTCCATCGACGGCCTCGGGCCCGACGATAACACTCGGCGCCGTCTTCTTAATGAAACCGTAGATGGCGGCCGTCGCCACGCCCTCGATCACGCCGGCAACCAGCATATGCGGGATCAACATGGCCGGAATAGCCACGGACAGCGGGAAGGGGCAGTACAGCGGCGCGCCCGAAGCGTTGGTAAAGAGCATCGGCTGAATACCAAACTCGATTGCCGCGCACAGGGCCGCCAGGCACAGGCCGACCCAGCCGCTTACGATGGCCGAAACCGAGGTGCCCCAGCCCTTGCCATGCAAACGGCTGTTGAGCGCACGGAACACGATAGCAGCGGCAAACGGCAGCACAAAGGCCATGTTAAAGCAGTTGGCGCCAAAGGACAGAACACCGCCGTCGCCAAACAGCAGCGCTTGCAGCGCCAGCGCGACCGAGACTGCGATAGCCGCGGCCTCGGGGCCAAGCAGCAGCGCGATGAGCGCGCCGCCAACGGCGTGACCAGTGGTACCGCCGGGCAGCGGCACGTTGAACATCATGAGCAAGAAGGAGAATGCGGCGCAGATGCCCAGGAACGCCATATGCTCGCGATCGAGCGTGGCGCGTACCTTTTTGATGCAATGGACCCAAACGGGCACCATCGCCACCGCCATGACGGCATCGGTCTGCGGGGACAGATAGTTGTCTGGAATGTGCATATACGCCTCCCGGTTATCGGCGCACGGAATTGCAACGCCGCTTAAATCACCTTGTCAGTGTTACGTATTGTCAGATTCGTAACACGCCGCGGGCTATCATAACAAAACGGCGCACTGCCGACAAAGCAGCACGCCGTTATGTAATGCGCGTGTCATATATGCAGGCTCAGCAGCGCCTTATACCGGGCATAGCAGTCACGTAGGATTCGGCAGCAGCCACCGCTGACCCATACCCCAGCGCAGGACCTAGCCGCGGACCTCGCCGTTTACGCCCTTGCACACCTTGGTGACGATCTTCTGGTGCGCCTTTTCGACCTCTTCGCTGGTGAGCGTGTGGTCGTCGGAGCGATACGTAAGCGCAAAGGCCATGGATTTCTTGCCCTTGCCGATGCGGACCGGATCGCGGTAGACATCGAACAGACGCACGCCTTCGAGCAGCTTGCCGCCGGCACTCGTAATACGACGCTCAAGATCCTCGCAGGTCACAGTGTTGTCGACCACGATAGCAAGGTCGTGCTCAACGGCCGGGTATTGCGAGAACTCACGGTAGTTCTCCTGGTTGCGGGCACCCTTGATCAGCTTGTCCAGGTCGAGCTCAAAGGCAACGACGACCTCATCGATGCCCATAGCCTCGCGCGCCTTGGGGTGAATCTCGCCGACCCAGCCCAGCACGGTGCCGCCGGACAGAACCTCGGCCGCACGACCCGGCTGCAGGAAGGCATAGCCCTCGCCCTCGACGGGACGGAAGCGAACCTTCTCGATGCGCAGCTGGGCGAGCAGCTCCTCAACGATGCCCTTGCCAAAGAAGAAACGCAGCTTGCGGTACTTCATGTTCCAGGACCGCTCGCTCCACTGGCCCGAGAGTACGCCCGCCACGGACTTGGTCTCCTTGGGCAGGCTGGCGTTCTCGCGGCCGTGGAACAGGCTGCCGACCTCGTACAGGTGCACGTTGGGCGTGCCGTGGGCCTCGTTATAGGCCACAGACTGCAGCAGGCCCGGCAGCAGCGAACGACGCATCTCGGTCTGCTCGGCCACCAGCGGGTTCATGAGAACCACGGGGCAACCGCGGCCCTCGGTGGACATGCCAATCTTCTCCAGGTCGCCCGGGGCGGCAAAGCCAAAGGTCGTGGTCTCGTTGAGGCCACAGGCGCGCAGGATCTCGCCGACCTTGCGGGTAAGCTTCTGCTCGCGCGTCAGACCGCCGATGTGGTTCTTGGCAGCCGGAATGGTCGCCGTCACACGGCCCATGCCCCATAGGCGCAGGACCTCCTCGATCAGGTCAATCTCGCGCGGCAGGTCGGGACGGAAGCTCGGCGGGGTGACCATAAAGTCCTCGCCGTCGCGCTCGACGGTGCAGCCCAGGCGAGTGAGCGAACGCTCGATAAACTCGGGCTCGATGTCGGCACCGCAAATGGCGTGCACGCGGGCCAGGCGCAGCTTGATGCTGTCGATGGTCTTGGGCGCGGGGAAAACGTCGACATAGCCGGGAGCAACCTCGCCGCCGGCGATCTGTTCGATCAGAGCGCAGGTGACGTTAGCGACATCCACGCAGCCGGTCTCGTCGACCTGGCGCTCAAAGCGAATGGAGGCGTCGGAGATCAGCGACAGGTCGCGGCTGGTGTGCGAGGTGCGACCGGCGTTGAAGCAGGCGCTCTCGACCATCACGTCGACGGTGTCGTCCTCGATCTCGGAATCCATGCCGCCCATAACGCCGGCCAACGCCACGGGGCGCTCGCCGTCGGTGATGAGGCCCATGCCGGCGTCGAGCGTGCGCTCCTCGCCGTCGAGCGTCGTAAACTTCTCGTCCTGCTGGGCGGCGCGAACCACCACGCGACGCCTGCCATCGCGCTCGACAAAGGTGTCCAGGTCAAAGGCGTGCAGCGGCTGACCGGTGAGCATCATCACGTAATTGGTGATGTCGACGATGTTGTTGTGCGGGCGCACGCCCAGGGCGTTGAGGCGCTTGACCATCCAGTCGGGCGAGGGGCCGACCTTCACGTTGCGCACGATGCGGGCAACGTAGCGGTCGCACAGGCCCTCGTCTGCAATCTCGACGGAAAGCTCGTCGTCGGTCGCGCGGCCGGTCTCGGCCTTGATGGCGGGCAGCTCAACGTGAAAATCGCGGTCGAAAATGGCGCCGGTCTCGCGGGCCATGCCGATCATGGACAGGCAGTCGGGACGGTTGGGCGTGATCTCGCAGTCGAGCACGGTATCACTCGAGCCCACGTACTCGGCAAACGGCATGCCGCAGGGCGTATCCTCGGGCAGGATCATGATGCCGGAGTGGTCGCCACCCAGGCCGAGCTCGCGCGCGGAGCAGTTCATGCCCATGGACACGACGCCGCGAAGCTTGCTCTTCTTGATCTTGACGTCGCCGGGAAGCACGGCGCCGATCATTGCCGTGACGATGTGGTCGCCGGCCTCGAAGTTCTGCGCGCCGCAGACGATCTGCAACGGAGCAGGATTGCCGTCGGGGTCGAGGTTCTTGTCGCCCACGTCGACCGAGCACACATACATGTGGTCGCTATCGGGGTGCGGGATCTTGGTGAGCACCTTGGCGGTCACCACGTGGTCGAAGGACTCGCCCACGGTGTCGATCGCCTCGACCTCGGTGCCGGTACGGATATATTCGTCCGAAAGGGTCTTGGGATCCTCCGGAATATCGATCATGGTCTTGAGCCAGTCGTAAGAAACGCGCATCTAACTGGTCTCCTTTCATAAATGCGGCTTTGAGCCGGAAACTGCAACTAAGAAGAAAGCGTTCTAGAACTGGTTCAAGAACCTCATGTCACCAGTCATCAACGTTCGCAGGTCGGGCAGGTCGTAGCGCAGTGCCGCGACGCGCTCGGCGCCAATACCAAAGGCGAAGCCGGTGTACTTCTCGGGGTCGATGCCGCAGTTGATCAGGACGTTGGGGTCGACCATGCCGCAGCCCAGGATCTCGATCCAGCCGCTGTGCTTGCAGAAGTTGCAGCCCTTGCCGCCGCACACGTGGCAGCTCACGTCCACCTCGCAGGAAGGCTCGGTGAAGGGGAAGAAGTGTGGGCGATAGCGCGTCTTGCGATCCTCGCCAAACATGCACTTAACAAAGTAGTCGAGCGTGCCCTTAAGATCGCCAAAGGTGATGCCCTCGTCGACGACCAGGCCCTCGATCTGGTTGAACTGCGGCAGGTGGCAGGCGTCGGCCGTGTCGGGACGGTAGACGGTGCCCGGGCAGATCATGTAGATGGGCGGCTTCTGCAACTCCATGGTGTGGATCTGCACGCCCGAGGTCTGGGTGCGCAGCAGCACGTCGGACTCGCCATGGGCGTGAGCCTCGGGGTGCGCGACGCTGCCGGGGTTGTTATCGACCACGTAGAAGGTATCGCGGGCCGAGCGGCTCGGGTGATCCATGGGGGCGTTGAGCGCGGTGAAGTTGTAGTAGGAGGTATCGACCATGGGGCCGGACTCGACGGTGTAGCCGATGCCGCAGAAGATGTCCTCGGCCTCCTCGATGATCTGCTTGATCAGGTGCTGGTGACCGATCTGCGGACGGATGCCCGGCAGTGTGATGTCGACGGCCTCGTGCTCGAGTGCGTGCTTGAGGGTGGCGGCCTTCATCTCGGTGGTGCGCTCGTCGAGCATGCCCTCGATCAGCTGGCGCATCTCGTTGGCGCGTTTGCCCATCATGGGACGATCCTCGGGAGCGAGCTTGCCCATCATGCGCATCAGGCCGGTGATACGGCCCTTGCGGCCGAGCAGCTCAACGCGCGCGGCCTCGAGCTTGGCGGCGTCGTCGGCGCTAGTGACGAGCTCCTTGGCCTCTTCCTCGAGTTTGACCAGATCATCAATCAGACTCATGTCTTCCCTTTCGTCTCTCGCACATCCGCGCTCCGGGACGGCTGACGCCGCCCGATGTTGCGGATGCGCGGCCCGGTTCGGTAACAAAAAAACCGCCCTCGGGCATGTACATTGCCCAAGGACGGTTGAATTCCGCGGTACCACCTTGTTTGACCCGGCGGATGTCTGGCCCGCCGCGCCCACTCTGTGCCTCTTGTCGCGAGGCTCACGGCTTCCCTACTGGGACTTTGCTGCCACTGGCCGCGTGCCCGTTGAGGTCGCTGCTCGGGAGTGAACGCTTGGCCCTTGCCACCGCAGGAAGGCTTGCAGCCCATGACCTTCCCTCTCTTGCCGGCGACGCGGCGGGCAAAACCCTCTCCGTCAACGCATTGGGCTATAGGATAACACATTTCGCGAGCGCATCGCCGCGTTCCGTTTTGTTCGCGCTGGGTACAAGGCAGGTAGCTGTGCAAACTGGCCGCGCACCCGCCTGCGGCGCTCGGCCTGCGAGATTAAGGATGCGGTATGGGAAAGAAACTCGATAAGAAGGCCAAGGCCGCCATGGCAAAGGCTGCCAAGAGCGTCAAGGCCGCTAAAGTCGACAAGGCCGTCAAAAAGTTCCGCAAACTCGAGGGCAAGCTGTGGACTCGTGAGTACCTGCTCAAGATTGCCGAGTTCGATGGAGCGACGATCGCTCCTGTCAACGGCGCTACCGCCCGTGCCGACGCCATGGGCACGCTTGCCGGCGAGCATCACAAGCTGCTGACCAGCGAGAAGTCCGTTGAGCTCGTACGCTCGTTAGCGCGCGAGACGGTTGCAGGCGGACACGTAGACGACCCGCAGCTGCTCGACGAGATCCGTGTGCTCGGCCGCGACCAGCGCGAGGCAAGCGTCATCCCCACCGAGGAGGCCGAGGCCTGGACCAGGCTCACCTGCGAGGCCGATGCCGTGTGGCACAAGGCCAAGACGGCCAATGACTGGGCGAGCTTTGAGCCCTATGTGGATAGAATCGTCGCCCAACTTAAGCATCAGGCCGAGCTCATGGACCCCCAGCGCGACCCATACGACGTTTGGCTCGACCAGTACGAGCGCGGCCTTTCCGCAAAGAGCTTCGATGCGTTTTGCGATGAGGTCAAGGCGACGGTCGTGCCGCTCGTGCACGCCATCGGCGAGCGCGGCCAGCAGCCCGATGCCGACTTTTTGCACGCCCGCGTGCCCGAGGCCGCCCAGCGCGCCATGAGCTTCGACCTGATGAAGCTCGTCGGCCTGAACCTGGACGACACCACGCTTGCCTTTACCGAGCACCCGTTTAGCGAGGGCTTTGCCGTGGGTGACGCGCGCATCGCAACACACATCTACGAGGGCGATTGCATCTCCAACGTCTACAGCATCATCCACGAGGCGGGGCACACCATGTACGAGCTGGGCGTCAATCCTGCCTATGCGCGCACCTGTCTTGAGGGTGGCACCTCCATGGGCATCCACGAGAGCCAGAGCCGCTTTTTCGAGAACACCGTGGGCCGCAGCCGTGCCTTTATGGGACCGCTGCTCGAGGTGCTGCGCCGCCACGCACCCGAGGTCTACGGCGACGTCGACGAGGACACGCTCTACCACGCCGTGAACATCGCGCAGCCTTCGCTGATCCGCACCGAGGCCGACGAGCTCACCTATCCGCTGCACGTTATGATGCGCTACGAGATCGAGCGCATGCTGTTTGCCGACGAGGCCACGGCCAAGGACATCCCCGCGCTTTGGAATCGCTTTATGGATGAGTACCTGGGCATTCCCGTTCCCGACTGGCTGGCTTACGGCCCCATCGCCATCGTGCTGTGCATGTCCATGCACTATTACGCATTCTCCTACATCATGGTCTCCGGCGCGCTCCGCTCCATCAACTCCGAGCTGGAGGAAATGGGCGAGATTCAGGGGGCCAGCAAGGCGCAGATCCTGCGGCACATCACCCTGCCCCTGATCCTGCCCTCCGTGCTCTCCGCCACCGTCATGACCATCAGCAAATCCATCGGTACATACGGCGTCCCTGCCAACCTCGGCAACCGCATCGGTTACTACACGCTGGCCACCAAAATGCGTAACTTCATC
>CAJMPF010000033.1 GCA_905215195.1 uncultured bacterium
GCTTTGCAAAGGCGGGCCTTCCGGGCGAGGAGCATGAGGTCATTCTTGAGCTGAAGCTTCTGGCGGACGTCGGTCTGGTCGGCTTCCCGAATGTCGGCAAGTCGACGCTTTTGTCCGTCACGTCCAACGCGCACCCGAAGATCGCAAACTATCACTTCACCACGCTCTATCCGAACCTCGGCGTCATCTATGTTGCTGACGGCGTCTCGTTCGTCATGGCCGATATCCCGGGTATCATCGAGGGCGCAGCCGACGGCGTCGGCCTCGGCCATGCGATCCTTCCAAAAGAGATCGAAATCTGATGGACGGGGCATGGCGCCTCGATATTCACCAAATTGATGTTGTAGCTCCTGAGCACTTGGCATGGCTCGTGAACCCAACCTTTCGAAATCGCAACGGAGGTGCGCCCGGCAAGGGAACCGGGCGCACGGGAGGGAAAGCGAGGCTACTCGCCGAGCTTGGGATGCAGCAGCGACGGCGCAGCGCCGAGCAGCATCTTGGTGTAGGGGTCCTGGGGGTGCTGGAAGACCTGCTTGGCCTCGCCCTGCTCGACGATCCTGCCGCCATTCATAACGATGATGTCGTCAGAGATATAGCGGACCGTCTGGATGTCATGGCTGATGAACACCATGGCCAGGCCGAGCTCCTTCTTAAGGTCGGTCAGCAGGTTCAGAATCTGCGCGCGGACCGAAACGTCCAGAGCCGAGGTGGGCTCGTCGGCGATGATGGCATCGGGGTTCAGCGACAGGGCACGGGCAATTGCGACGCGCTGGCGCTGGCCGCCCGAAAGCTGGCCGGGAAGAACCTCGGCAGCGGAGCTGGGCAGACCGGTGAGCTCCAAGAGTTCCTTGACGCGCTTCTCCTGCTCGGCCTCGGTACCCAGGTTGTGGACGCGCATGGGGTCGAGCAGCTGCTCGCGAACGACCATGCGGGGGTTGAGCGCCGTGGCCGGGTTCTGGAACACGACCGAGATGACGCGACCCATGTGGCGACGGTCCTCGGCGGTACGTTTGGTAACGTCCTTGCCCTTAAAGTAGACCTTGCCGCTCGTGGGGGCCTGCAGGCCGCACATGACGTTGGCGGTGGTGGACTTACCGCAACCGGACTCGCCGACGATGCCGATCGTCTGACCGGGCATGAGCTTAATCGTTACACCCTGGACGGCGTGAACCAGGTTGGGGTGCAGAATCGAGCCGGTACGGGTCCTAAAGGTGACGTGGACGTCATCAAGGAAGATGATCGGCTCGACGCCGTTGACTGCGGTCTCGCTCATCTACATCACCTCCGCGTGAGGGGTCAAACCATTTGCCTTGAGCACCTCGTCGGGGAGCTCGGAATAGAAGTGCTCGGTGCCGGGCACGCGCTTGAAGACCGGACGGGTGTCCAGGCCAATACGCGGATGGCTCGAACGGGGCGCGAAGCGATCGCCCTTGGGGAAATCGCGCGGACTCGGAACGGCGCCGGGCACCTGGTGCAGGCGGCCCGAACCGCTCTCGATGGACAGAACGGAACCCAGAAGACCGCGGGTGTACTCATGGATCGGGTTAGTGAGCAGCTCCTTGGTGGGCGCCTGCTCGATAACCTGGCCGGCGTACATAACCGTGATGTTGTGGGCGACCTCGGCGACCAGCGCCAGGTCGTGCGAAACGAAGATCATGGCAAAGCCGAGCTTGGCCTGAAGATCGTTGAGCAGCTTGATAACCTGCTTCTGAACGGTAACGTCCAGAGCGGTCGTGGGCTCGTCGCAGATGACCAGCTTGGGGTCGCGGGTAAGGGCCATAGCGATCAGGACACGCTGACGCTGGCCGCCGGAAAGCTCGTGCGGATAGCTCTCGAGCGTGCGCTTGGGATCGAGGCCGACGAGCTCCAGGAGCTCCTCAGCGCTGCGGGTTCCGCCGCGCTTGGTGAGCTGCTTCATCTGGGCAGAGATGAGCATGGAGGGGTTGAGCGAGGACAGGGCGTCCTGATAGACCATAGCGATATCGGTACCGCGCAGGCCGAACCACTCCTTCTTGCTCATCTTGAGCAGGTCACGGCCCTCCCAGAGGACCTCGCCGGAAAGGTGCTCGTCCTCATCGGTCAGGCCCATGATGGCCAGCGTGGTGATGGACTTACCGCAACCGGACTCGCCCACCAGGCCCATGGTCTGACCAGGACGGACGTCAAAGTTGACATGGTCGACGACGTTGATATCACCGTGATGCTCAAACTGAATGCAGAAGTCACGGACCGAGAGAATCGGTTCAACAGACTCGTCGGGCACATGGCGATCGTCACGCTTGAGCTCGACATCGCGCAGGGCGCCAAGGCGAGCGGAGAGGGACTGGGCCTGCTCCTTGTAGGCGCGAACGGGGTCGGAGACCAGCAGGTCGGCCTCGCGACGCTTGGAGGAATCGGTAGGATCCAGGGCAGCGGAGGGCGCAGCGGCCATGGCGTCGGTAATGCCCTCGGAGAGGATGTTGAGCGCCAGGCAGGTGATCATGATGGCCAGGCCCGGGAACAGCGCCTGCCACCAACGGCCAGCGAGCACGCCGCCGCGGGCGTCGGCGAGGATGTTGCCCCAGGTAGCGGTGGGCTCCTGGATACCAGCGCCGATGAAGGTCAGCGAGGCCTCGAAGATGATGGCGTCGGCGACCAGGGTAACGGTGAAGACCATGATCGGGGCGATGCAGTTACGCAGAACATGCTTGATCAAAATCCACGGAGCCTTGGCGCCGGAAACGATGACCGCGCGGACATAGTCCTCGCCGTACTCGGACACGATGTTGGCGCGCACGATACGGGCAATCTGCGGAGTGTACATAAAGCCGATGGCGAAGATGATCGACGGCACGGAGTTGCCCAGGATGGAGACGAAGACGGCCGCGAGGGCGATGCCCGGGATGGACATGATGATGTCCAGGATACGCATGATCGTCTCGGAGACGGCCTTGCGCGAAACCGCTGCAAGGGCGCCCACGACCGAGCCGCAGACCAGAGCCATGGCAGTGGCACCAAAGCCGATGATCAGCGAGTAACGACCACCGTAGAGCATGCGCGACAGAATGTCGCGACCCTTATCGTCGGTACCGAAGATAAATCCGTTGCCGGGAGCCTGGCGAGCCGTAAAGATCTCGACCGGGCTATAGGGGGCAAGAAGGGGCGCCAGAATCGCGGTCAGGGCGACCAGTACCAGCACGACGGCGGCAATCTTAGAAGACAGCGTCATCTTCTTCCAGCCACCGAGCTTGAGCCCCTTGGAGGCAGCTTTCTCGAGCTGCTCGGTTTGCTTCTCTCGAATCTTTACCATAATCTACACCGTCCTGATGCGCGGGTTGATGAGCAGGTAGAGCATGTCAACCACGATGTTGATGATGATGAAGGCAAGAGCAACGACGATAACGACGCCCTGAACCAGGTTCGCCTCGTTGCCCTGAACGCCCTGCAGAATCGCGGTGCCCATGCCGGGGAGGTTGAAGATAACCTCGATGACGACGGCGCCGCCCATGAGGTAACCGATCTTAAGACCGAGGGTGGTGACCGGGGTGATCAGCGCATTGCGAAGAACGTTGATGCCGACGACGACCTTCTCGGGAACGCCGGCGCCGCGAGCCATACGGACATAATCCTTGTCGAGCTCCTCGACCATGGCGGTACGCACGATACGAGTCATCTGGCCCGTCAGCGGAAATGCCAAGGCGATAGCGGGCATGATCATACGTCCCAGATAACCAACCGGATTCGTGGTGAAGTGAGGCAGAGCACCCGATGCCGGGAGCACCTTAAGGTAGGAAGAGAACAGCAGAATCAACAGAACGGCAAGCCAGAACGACGGGGTTGCCAAGCCGGCGATGGAAAAGACGCGGATCACTTGGTCCGGCCATTTGTCGCGATACAGTGCCGCGATGACACCGAGCAAAAACGAGACGACCGCACCGATGGCAAGACCGATGAAGGTCAACTGCATCGTGACGGGCAGGGCCGTGGAGATGCGCTTGGCAACGGAGTTGCGAGCAGCACCATAGGTGCCCATGTCGCCATGGATCAAATCGCCCATATAGCGCACGTAGCGCACGGGCCAGGGGTCGTCCAGACCATACTTCTCATGGTACTCGGCAACCGCCTCGGGCGAGGCACCGTCACCCAACGCCGTGTAGGCGGGGTCGGTCTTGGAGAACGACATAAGGAAGAACACCAGGACGGTGACGCCCAATGCCATGATCGGCAGCGCCACAAGACGCCTTCCAATCAAACGTAGCAAGTTGTTCACGTTCTCTCCCCTTTCTTTTGTCGGTAGGACCAACTGGTATATGAGTACGGATACTCATTACAAGACCCGAGCGACATCGTTGCCGCCCGGGTCTTTGTTTCAACTATGAGGATACGGTCCCAACGACCGACATCCTGTATACAGACTCAAGCGAGTCTTACGCCTTGACGGTCGCAACGCCCCTGAAGGACATGCTCGTCGTGCCGATGCCCTTGAAGCCATCGAGGGCCTCGCCGTTGGGCGCAGTGGACGGATCGTCCCAGAAAGCGGAGACGGTCTTGACGTGGACAACGGGGTACAGAACGGCGTTGTCAGCAATGATGTCGAAGCACTCGTTCCACTTCTTCTGCTGCTCGTCGCCCTCGGCGGCAAGAGCCTCGTCCATGAGACTGTGGAGCTTCTGCCACTCAGCGGACTCCTTCCACGGGCAACGGGTCTGCATCCAGACGTTGTCGCCGTACCACCAGTTGAGCAGCAGATCGGGGTCGGCGCCGAAGCAGGAAGGATCGCCAGGGGCAAGGAGGATATCGTAGGCCTCGCCGCCGTCGATGGCAGCGTAGGTGGCCGGCGAGGTATCGGTCTGGATGGTCACATCGAAGCCGAGAGCGTCGAGGTCATTCTTGACCTGGGCGGCCATGCCCTTAATCTGCTCGTTGTCGGTGGTGCGCAGGGTGATGGCACCCGGGGTGATGCCAGACTCCTCGATGAGCTTCTTAGCCTTCTTGGCGTCGGTCTTGTACACCGTGGAAGCCTCATGATAGTTGGTGAAGCTCTTGGGCAGGTAGCAGCTGGCAGCGGTGGCAAGGCCGGCGAAGGTGTTGCTGACCATCTTCTCGGTGTCGAGCGCATACATGACGGCCTGACGGACCTTGACGTTGTTCCAAGGCTCCTTGGCGACGTTGAACATGATGAAGCGGGTGCCGAAACCCTGAACGTTATCGATCTTGCAGCCGGCGCTCTCGAGCTGGTCGACGGCGTCAGCGGTAACGAGCTCCATAACGAGCGTGGAGCCCTCCTGCTGAGCGGTAACGCGAGCGGTGGGGTCGGTCAGGATGCTGTACTGGATCTTCTTATCCTCGGCAGCATACTCACCGTTGTACTCTGGGTTGGGAACCAGGGTGATCTCGGTATCGGAGATAGAGTCGTACATCCAGGGGCCGGAGCCGATCGGCTGCTTGGCGCGATCCTCCTCGGTCTGGGTGGCCGGGGTAACGCGGACGATGGCCAGACGATCCTTGAGCAGGGAGAAGTTGGGGACCTTGGTCTTGACCGTCACGGTGCTGGCGTCCTTGGCCTCGATGGACTCGAAGGGCTGGAAGAACGGAGCATAGGTAGCGGAAGCGGCGCAAGCGGTGTAGGAGGCAACGACATCGTCAGCGGTGACCTCGGTGCCATCGGAGAACTTGGCGCCCTTGCGGATGGTGACCTCGAAAGTGGTGTCGTCCACAGACTTGGGATCGTCGGTGGCGAGCTCGTTGAAGGTGCTGTAGTCGTGGTAATCGATGCCGTAGAGGCCCTCGACGACGTGCCAGTTAGCACCCAGGCCCACAGCGGAGCCGGTGCTAGCGGGATCGAAGCTGGACGGAGCGTAAGCGGAACCAGCGGTGATCACGCCGCCGCCACGGTTGGCGGAATCGGTGGAACCGGAAGCGGAACCCTCGTCGCTAGAGCTGCCACCGCAGCCGGTGAGACCAAGCCCTGCGACAGCAGCGACGCTGCCGGTGAGGCCGAGGAACGAACGCCTGGACATACCCTTGTTGATGATGGCCATGTCTTCTCCTATCAATAGAGAATCTTACTCGGGAGCACCTAGACTTGCCCCCGCGCAACTTGCGGACGATATATACCTTACCTACCGACGAACCCAACTGAGGTGCCGCGCTCGGCGACCGATACATACATCCGCTTGAACGGTATTTACTACCGTTCACCGAATTCGTTGACAAACGATTCGCCAGACAGTATGTATCGGCGAGGTGAGATATCAGTCTTCGTCAACCCGCAGGATAGCAGGGTTGTTCACCATAACTAGTCAAACGTTTTAGCGTTAATAAAACCCGAAACCAGCAGGCAATCATGGCGAAATAAATGGTTGAAAATCACGCAATCATGTATATCAGTAGTTTAGGCTCGTGTTTAGCTATCGGAATGGCCAGCCGCCGCCTCGGCGCGCTCGGCATTCCACGCAACGAGCGCCTCGTGGACCGCCTTGGCAACATCGGCAGGTATGCCGCGAACTTCCGCGATCTCTTGCTCGCTCGCCGCGCGCAAACGCTTCATCGAGCCAAAATGGCGCATAAGGGCACGTTTTCTGGTGGGTCCCACGCCTGGAACGTCATCGAGTACCGAAACCGTCATGGCTTTATCGCGCAATTCGCGATGGAACGTGATGGCAAAACGGTGCGATTCATCGCGCACCTGTTTAATTAGATAGAGCGACGCGGACCCGGTTGGAAGCACGACGGGAGTCTCGTCCCAAGGCACGAAAACTTCCTCATCGGCCTTTGCCAAGCCACAAACTGGTATATCGAGCCCAAGAGCCTCAAGTTGCTTGATCGCAGCGGTCAATTGCGGCTTACCGCCATCGACAACGAGCAAATCGGGGCGCGAGCCAAAGCGCTCGTCGGCCATGCGCTCGGGAGCATAGCGTCGTCCCAAAACCTCGGACATCGACACGAAGTCGTTTGCCTCGTCCAATTCGGCCTGAATTTTAAAACGACGGTACTGGCTCTTGTCGGCGCGCCCGTTGGTAAACACCACCATCGAGGCGACGGTAAAGGTTCCGTGCAGCGTCGAGATATCGAAGCACTCGATACGCATCGGCGGCGCCGGCAGCGCCAGCGCGCTTTCGAGCTCCAGGAGCGCTTGATTGGTGCGGTCGTCAGCGTACCCCGTTCGCATCATGTAGCGCATGAGGGCATGGCGCGCATTTTTGGATGCCATATCGAGCAAACGGTGCTTTTCGCCACGCTGCGGCCTATGGAGATGGCAAGAGCGTTCGCGCTTGCCCGCAAGCCACTCCCCCAACGCTTCGGCGTCCTCAAGCTCGACAGAGAGATTGATCTCGGCTGGAATATCAGCCGTCTCGTCGTAATAGCGCTTAAGAAAGCCCGACTGGAGCTCTTCCTCGTCAACATCAAGACCCTTGTCGAGAATGAACTCGCAGGTGCGAACCGTTCGGCCCTCGCGAACGACGAAGACGCAAGCGGCAGAGATGGTCTCCTCGCGATAGAAACCGATGACATCGATATCGACACTGGAGGGAAAAACGACTTGCTGACGATCGTCCAGACCCCTGATGACCTCCAAACGACGTTTGACGCGTGCCGCGCGCTCAAAGTCGAGCGCCTCGGCGGCATCCGTCATCTCGGAGGTCAGCTCATCGACGACATCCTTGCGATGGCCCGACAAGAAACGTTCGACACGTTTGACGTTCTTGGCATAGTCGGCAGGGGAAATCGCGCCGATGCATGCGCCCGGCCCGCGCCCGACATGGTAGTCAAAGCAGGGGCGCCCGTTTTGCGCGCAAATCATATTGACGATGTCTTCCTCGCCCTTGTGGGACTCGACGATACGACGACAACGACGCCACTCCGCACAGGATGCAGAGCAGATGGGGATAACCTTGCGCAGCGTATCTATCGTCTCACGTGCCGCACGGCTATCGGTATAGGGTCCAAAATAGCGCGTTCCCGGCTTATGACGCTCACGCGTGTATTTGATAGCGGGATACAGGTCGCCCTTTGTAATGGCGATAAAGGGGTAGCTCTTGTCATCCTTGAGGTCGACGTTAAAGTACGGATGGTACTGGCCGATCAGGTTGCGCTCGAGTACAAGCGCCTCATGCTCGGTTTCGACAACGATGTAGTCAAAGCTCGCAACCAATTGCATCATGAGCGGTATTTTTTGGCGCTCATCCTGCAGCGTCACGTACTGGCGCATACGAGAACGCAGGTTTTTCGCCTTGCCAACGTAGATGACATCGCCCTTGGCATCTTTCCAAAGGTAACATCCGGGCTGCGTGGGAACGCGCGAAACCTGCTCGGCGAGTGTTGGAATGTTGTCGTGACCGGCCACACGCACCTACTTGCGACGAAGCAGCGCCGAGACCTCGGGCATCTTAAGGACGACGGCAAGGCCAAAGGTAACAGCAAGCGAGACGACACCCGCAACGCAAACGTAGCCAAGAGTAATCAGAATCGAGCCGCCAAGTGCCCCGACAAAGTGCTCAAGCGCCCACATGACGCCGGCGCCTGCGGCAGCACCCAGGCCACCGAGCAAAAGGCCAAAGAAACTGCCATGCAGGATAGATTTGACCTGAAGGCCACGCAGACGACGACGCAGCCACCACAGCGAGCAACCGACCAAGATCACGTAGTCGACGACATACGAAAGCGCGATTGCCGGCATACCGAAGCCCAGCACAACGCCAAACAGCAGAACCGAGCCGGCCTGGCCGATGGCGGAATACAGGCAATAGCGGCTATAGGGCTTCATGTCGAGCAAGGCAGAGAAGCTCTTCTGCATCAACACGACCACGCCGCAGAGCGGCAGCGAGAACGCCAGGTAGACAAGGAACTCGGACACCAGCGCCACGCCGGACTCATCAAACTTGCCGGCACAGTAAATCATGTTGAGCGGACGCGCGAAGACAATCAGGTACAGCGCGAACGGAATCAGGAAGAACAGCATCTGGGCGACGCCACGCGAAATGCCCGTGCGAACGCTGTCGTAATCCTTCTCCTGCGCGTCGTGAGAGAGCTCGGTATAGAGCGCCGTCGAAAGCGAGGCGGCAATCAGCGCGTAGGGCAGCGTGTACCACAGGCGCGCATAGGCGATGACGGAAGGACCAGTCTCGGGCTGGACCACCAGCGCGGCAGCGTTGGTGATAGAAGTCGAGACAAACATGCACACCGTGGCGAGCAGCGTCGGGATACCAAGCGCAATCGTCTGGCGCAGCGCGGGGTCCTTAAAATCGATATGGATATGGGGATGCACGCCGTGCTTGCCAAGCGCGGGAATCTGACATGCCATCTGAACAAAGACACCGAGGGTCGTACCGGCCGCAATCAAGATGATGCCGGCACGTTCGCCAAACTGTGCGGACACGGGCGCAAAACCCATAAAGCTCGCAATGACGATCACATTGTTGAGGACCGGGGCAAACGTCGACCAGAAGTAGTCGCGGTGTGCGTTGAGAACGCCCGAGAACACCGAGCCCAAACCATAAAACAGAATCTGGATGGCAAAGAAACGGAACATGAACGCAGCGGTATCCATGCTGCCGCCGTCACCCGAAAGGAACGATTGCGTCCAGATAAAGCCCGGGGCAAACACGGTCCCCAGCAACGAAATGCCACCCAGCACCAAAAGCAGAATGCCGAGCAGGTTGCCCACGTACTCGTTCGAGGCCTCGCGACCCTGCTCACGCCTCACGCCCATGTACACGGGCAAAAACGCCGTCACGAGCATGCCGCCCATCACGAGTTCGTAGAGCATATTGGGCAGGTTGTTGGCGACCTGATAGGAGGACGAGAGTAGCGACATGCCAATAGCGGCCGCCATTGCCCACGTTCGGATAAAACCGGTGACGCGAGACACGATGGTCAGGATGGTCATAAGCCCGGCGGAACGACCAACCGTGGAGTAGTCCGACGAGCCCATGTCGTCAGTGTCATCTCGCGACGAAGGAGCTTCGGACGAGGGTGTCTGAGGCGCAGATTCTCTTGCAAAATGAGCTCCGCGCTTCAATTCTTCCTGCGGCATCGCTCAGTCCTCTCTCGTAATCGCGGCAACCGTCGCCCCGCAAAATGCAATTAAATCATCGGGTGCAAGCTCGAGCTGATAACCACGCTTGCCTCCCGAAATAAAAATGGTATCCCAAAGGACACACGTCTCATCAATGAGCGTCCGGTAGCGTTTTTTCATACCGACCGGGCTGCAGCCGCCGCGAACGTAGCCAGTCGCCGCAAGCAAATCCTTCACATGCATCATGACCAAGGACTTCTCCCCCGCGGCACGCGCGGCGGACTTTAGATCGAGCTCATCGGCAACAGGGATGCAGCACACGACATGGTCGTTGGACGGCGTCACGCAGACCAAGGTCTTAAATCCTTGACCGGGCTCCTCGCCAAGCTGCTCCGAAATCGCGACCCCCAGGCCCACCGACTCATCACCATCGTCTTCGTACGTATGTAGAACATAGGAAATGCCGGCGCTTTCCAGCTCGCGCATCGCATTGGTTTTTGGCGTCTTTACAGCCTTTGCCATGACATATCCTTTCCCTCGCATTCGGACGCGAAGATTAAGTATATGTCCAATTCGGCTGCATACGTCACTTCGACACAGCAAGCGCCATCGAATCACGAGGAGTCGATGGCGCCCATAAACTGAATCGCCTATTTATTGAGCATCAAGTTGAGCCTGACGCTCCCGGTCACGCCTGAGCAACGGCGCCAAAAACTTGCCCGTATAACTCTGCGGACAGTCCGCAACCTGCTCCGGTGTGCCCGAAACCACGACGGTTCCGCCGCCGTTACCGCCCTCGGGACCCATATCGATCAGGCGGTCGGCAACCTTGATGACATCAAGGTTATGCTCAATCACCAGCACCGTGTTGCCCGCATCGACCAAGCGCTGCAGTACATCGAGCAGCTGGCGGACATCCTCAAAATGAAGGCCGGTCGTCGGCTCGTCCAAAATATAGAACGTCTTGCCCGTCTGGCGTCGATGAAGCTCCTTGGCGAGCTTCACACGCTGCG
>CAJMPF010000034.1 GCA_905215195.1 uncultured bacterium
ATGAGCCTTTGCTGATTGCCGAGGACTTCGCCTTCTATCAGCGCCATCTGCCGGGCGTGTTCTTCCTGCTGGGCACGGGCGTGCCGGAGGCGCAAGAAAACCCGATTGACGCTGATGGCTGCCCAGCCTATGCGATGAGCGCTCTTCACACTGATACTATGCTCTTTGATGAGGAAATTTTGCTCAAGGGCCTCGATGTCTACAAACGATTGCTTGACTTGGAGTGATGATGAAGCGCCGACAGACTGCCGTTTATAGTCCCGGTGGGTGTGGATGCGGCTTGTTGTTGCTTCCGGTTATTGCTGTGAGCATTGGTGTGATGTTTGCGCTTGCCGGGTTGGCAGCAGCGGCACTCGTGTTGCTGATTGCGGCCATTGGCGTGACGATTTGGCTCTGCCTCAATCGCGAGCAACGCCGTGCCGACGGTAAAACCAATGTCGGCTGGGTCGTATTCCTGGTCATTGCGTACCCGCTGAGTGTCAGCTACCTGGTGTTCTTTGTTCTGTTGATGATCAGTACCTTTACCGGGGAATCCGTCACGGTGGGATAGGCTCCGATTTACTTCATGAGGGTGAAGCGAGGGACGGACTCTGAATGAACAGCGTCCCATATCAATAAGTTTCATTCGTTGTATGGCAATCCGAATGTGCAAGCGTTTGGCGCGAGAGCACCGCCGCCAGCAGCGCAGGGATACAGGTCGCAATCGCCAGCTCCCGTTCCAGCTCATCGCAAAAGCGCGTCAACGTCGCGCCTGACCACAGGCATGCCCCTTCGAGCTTATGGGCGTACCCGATGCGGCAGCTATGCTTTTCGACACACGGCGTGAGTTTGTCGATCTTGAGCTCAATAGCCGCGCGGCTGCGCGGGTCGGACGCGATCGCCCCGATCAGCGTCACGACGCCGCCGCCGATGAGCGCCACCACAATAGATTCCATAAGGACCTCCCAACAGGATATAGGCCAACTTGCGAGCCCATCATCCGCTATGGTCATAAATCAGCTGACAGCTGAATCATCGCTATAAAACGCGAGCTAAAATGTCCAAAAAATGATGGACGGTTCTCAGAATTTGCAAGGGTTACTGAGAAAGCAAAGCTGCGAGAAAGGAAGAGGCATGGCTAAGAAGACGGAAGAGAAAGAAACGGTTGGAAAGACCAAAGGCTTCGAGATACCCATCGACGAGGAGTCGGCCGGCAAGGTGCTCGATGCCATCTACAGGAGCGCGCTGAACGGCGTCTCTAAGGTGAGTCGTTCAGTCGACGAGATGGTTGCTGACTACATGGGGAAGGCGAAGTCACCCGATGAAGCCGCGAAGGCACTCGCAAAGTGGCAGGTCATGAAGTGCGGAACTTCGGGATTCGTCACCGGGCTTGGGGGGCTTGATTACGCTTCCAGTCGCCATTCCCGCGAACATAAGCAGCGTTATGTACGTCCAGATGCGCATGATCGCCTGCATCGCGAAGATGGGTGGCTATGACGTCACGTCCGACCAAGTCCAGACGATGGTATACATGTGCCTCACAGGTACGACGATGAGCGATCTGGTCAAAATAGGGCTCATCAAGACCGGGACCAAGTCGCTTGAGGCTGCAATCAAGAAGATTCCAGGCGCGGCGCTCGTGAAGATCAACCAGAAGATCGGCTTCAGATTTATCACGAAGTTCGGCGAGAAAGGCATCATTAACCTCGGGAAAATGCTGCCCCTCGCCGGCGGCGTGATTGGCGGCGGCGTGGACGTGGCATCGACGAGCATCATTGCTAAGAACGCCATCAGGATGTTCATGGAGGGCGAGAATCCCGATGGAACCCTGCCCACTGAAGCGGAGGTCGAAAGCATCGAAGACGTTGAGGTGGAAAGCGACCTGCTTTAGCCCTTGTTACACGCTCCGCACCCCATCGCCTGGCCTATGCCGCAGGGGCTGCCCGGCTGTTGTGCGTCATCCGCGCCGAGTGCTGCTTCCTTCCAAGTGCCTCTAGAGCGGTGAGTTGTGTGCCTGCGCCCGTGCTCCCCGCAGATTAGTCTCAGGGTGGATTGCCGTTGGTGCCTGAGCGCCCGAGTCTACTCTTCCGCATTCCCGACACCTTTGGGCGCATTTGGAACGCGTTCGTCTATCTTTCGCCATTTGTTTTCTTTGTCGGAAGCCATGTTGCCGTTTTTCATCCCACGGGCGCCAACCAAAACTACCCGATGTGGTTTCTCGCGATTGAGTATTTTATCTTCGTCGACGGTCTCGTAGTGCTCATTCATTTTGTGTTGTTCGATAAACGCCGCCTTCGCCGGCGGTTTGAGCTACTCGATAGATATCGCGGTAAAAAGCTTGCAAAGCTCTGTCTCAAGGCTATGGATGTGCTCTTGTTGGCAATGACTATCATTGTTGCCATCGCAAATGCGACCGGCGTCGTCGATACCTCCGCTACCTAAAAGAAAAGGGCCCCGTTTGGGGCCCTTTGCAGTTGAGGCTTGCGAGCCTAAATGCGGTTCATCTGGGAAGCAACCTTGTTGTACCAGTCCTGCCACGTAGGCGGGCAGTATTTTTTGGCGGCTGCCGGGGTAAGCGTGGAGCCATAGTTGGCGCCCAGGTAGGCAACGTGGGCGGAGACACCCTCGCTCCAGCTACCAAAGCTTCGCCAGCCGCCGCCGCGGGCGCTCCAGCCCCAGGCGTTATAGGAGCCGGCACAATAGAGGCCCTTGCTGCTTTCGATGCAGGCGATGGCGGGAGACCAGCGGGGATCGACGCCGGAGTTCCAGGCGGCGACGGCAAAGTTGTAGCCCTGGCCTGCCATAGGGGAGCCGGCAAGGTAGTTGTCGATGCGGCTCGTCCACTCGTTAATGAACGAGTCGTAATCGGAGTTACCGCTGTTCGAGCTGTTCAGCGTGGTGTCGATGGTGGTGTTGGTGTTGTTGGCCTGACTGTTGGAGTTGTTGCCGCTTACGCCCTCGCCCGAGATCTTCTCGGCGGCAGCGGCCTTGTCTGCCTCGAGTTTGGCCAGCTCCGCGGCATTTTCCTGCTCGGCCTTTGCCTGCGCCTCGCTGCGGAGCTGCTGAGCCTGCGCCAACGCATCCTCGGCATTTTTCTGCTCGCCCTCGAGTTGAGACTTGGCCTGATCGAGCTCGGTTTTGTTCTGCTCGAGCTCGGTTTGCATCTTGTTAAGCTCTTCGATCTCGTCGACGCTCGAGCTCGTAATCTGGTTGGTGTATTTGCAGGTGGTGATAAAGTCACCCAAGCTCTGCGTGTTCACCAGGAAGCTCACGATGGGGCTGGTGCCCTTCTGGTACTTATACAGATCGCGCATGGCGGAGCTTGCCTTGGCCTGCTGCTCGGGTAGCTCGGCCTCAATCTTATCGATGTTCGCCTCATTGGAGTCGATCTGCTTTTGCAGATCCTCGAGCTTGGTGCGGGCGTCGTTATAGGCGCTCGTAGCGTCCTCGATTTTTTTCTGGGCGGCGGAAAGCTGATCCTGCGTTGCCTGCGAGGCGGCATAGGCCGCGACGGGGGAGAGCATCGGCGTGGCCGTCAGCGCAACAGCGAGCGCGGCGCTCGTGATAATGCGAGCCGGCTTCGACGCGATGAGCGCTGCGGTGCGATGGTTCGAATGCTGCATCCAGTCCCTCTGCAATCAATCGTAGGTTATTGGTCGAGGTGTATTCTACTACTGCTTTCGACCTCAACTTGAACCTTAAAGGTTTCAAAGGGTCAAGTTAAACTTGAGGCTTTGGCTTTGACCTGCAGTTATAGCGAATTGTTGAGAAACCATAGAGTTCAACTTTAACGTTACGGAACCCTGCTTGTGAGGGCTTTTGGCTGTAAAAGTTACCCTCACGTGGGGTTTTGCAACTACAGGGTTCCTTCGCGACGAGCCTGCTCCACCTCTTTGAGTGCCTCGGCGGGAGTGAAGGAACAGGTGCCATCGCCGAGCTTAATCACCTGTATGTCGTCACCGATGTGGACTTCTCCGCCCTGCAGCACGACGCCAAAAATGCCCTCGTGAGGGAAGATGCAGTCGCCGGCGAGATAGTAGATGGCACAGCGGGTGTGGCAGACTTTGCCGATCTGGCTGATTTCGACGAGTACTTCGCTGCCGAGCTTGAGCTGCGTGCCCAAGGGGAGTGAGAGCAGGTTGATACCCTGGGTGGTGAAGTTCTCTCCAAAGTCGCCCTCGCACACATCGAGCCCGCGTGTCCGTGCCGTATTGATGGACTCCGCTGCCAAAAACGAGACTTGGCGGTGCCAATGTCCGGCGTGCGCATCGGAGGCAAGACCAAATTGCTCGATGACGGTGTCGTGCCCATCGGCGACGGGTGTTTTGCGCGTTCCCTTGCGCGCCGATGTGTTGATTGAGACGATGCGGGCGGACCCGCTGTAAGCATCGTCTGCCGTGCGCAGAGGAGCGGTCGTTTGTGCACGTTCCGTCAGTTCGCGCCTTGCGGCGTTGAGGATGGGGTTATCGGTCGGATGGTCTTGGGGCACGCGTGCGCCTTTCGCTCGAGGATATCGATATGCTGAATCCTACAACAACGGTGGGTTCACTGCCGGGTGTCATACACCGGTGAGCGCCGTCCCCATCGCTGGATGCTCGCGCCGATTGCCATAGATACGGTGGAGCTTTGGGTACCGGCGGCTCGGCACGCTAAAATAGAACGGTTGCTCAAAGACCGCCCGTTCTGGGGCAGTTCTAGATAGGAAGTTTCCATGGCATTGCAGTTTACAGAGCGCGAGTTTATCCCCGTGCTGCTCGGCGGCGACATCAACGCGTACTCGGTGGCGCGCGCTTTCTACGAGGAGTATCAGGTTAAGAGCCTGGTCTTTGGTAAGTACCAGACCGGCCCCGCGTATCGCAGCCAGATTATCGATTACACGCCCAACGTGGATATCGATACCATGCCGGTCATGATCGAGACCGTTAACGGCGTCGCACAGGCCAATCCTGATAAGAAGATTATTCTCATGGGCTGCGGCGACAACTATGTCGCGCTTGCCGCGCAGGCTCAGGACGCCGGTCAGCTTGCCTCGAACGTCATCGCGCCCTATGCGCCCTACAGCATGCTCGAGCAGTGCCAGAAGAAGGAGATCTTCTACGAGCTGTGCGAGAAGCACGGTGTGCCCTATCCGCACACGTTTACCTTTACCATGGCGATGCTCAACGCCCAGGGCGAGGCTTCCGCCGAGGTGCTCGACCAGATCGACTTCCCCTTCCCGATGATTCTGAAGCCCTCTGACGGCATCATGTGGTGGGAGCACGAGTTCGAGGGCCAAAAGAAGGCCTACGAGATTGCCGATCGCGCCGAGCTGGAGAAGGTCATTCGCGATGTGTACGCGAGCGGCTACACCGACGACCTCATCTTGCAGGACCGCGTGCCCGGCAACGACGAGTACATGCGCGTGCTTACCAGTTATTCCGACCGCAACGGCAAGGTTCGCATGATGTGCCTGGGTCACGTGCTGCTCGAGGAGCATCAGCCCCATGGTGTCGGCAACCATGCCTGCATCATCACTGAGCCCAACGACGAGCTCATGGATGGCGTGCGCAAGCTGCTTGAGGACCTTAAGTTTACGGGCTTCTCCAACTTCGACGTCAAGTACGACGAGCGCGACGGCTCGTTTAAGTTCTTCGACTTCAATACGCGTCAGGGACGCAGTAATTACTATGTCACCAATAGCGGCTTTAACGTTGCTAAATACGTGGTGGATGAGTACGTCTATAACCGTCCGTTTGAGCCGGAATTTGTGACGGCACAGGACGAGGCCCTGTGGATGGTTGTTCCTATGGGCGTCGTTGACAAGTATGTCAAGGACCCCGAGCTGCGTGCGAAGGCACACCGTCTGGCCAAGGAGGGCAAGGCTGCCGATCCTTCGTTTATGAAGGGTGATTTTGTCTTTAACCGCTGGTTGCGCATGTGGCACACCAAGCTGCGTCACTTTAAGCTGTTCAAGACGTATTACAAGTAGATGAGCGCGGCGCCCGCCCGGTTTGCATCGGACGGGCGCGGGTATGATGCGAGCAATTGCATGGGCGTCACCAAGGAGGCGGCGATGGAAAAGCTGGGAGTTATCGGCGGCATGGGCGCCGAGGCTACGTCGTATTACTACGACCAGGTCGTGCGCCATACGGCTGCTACCTGTGATCAGGAGCATATCGACATGGTGGTGCTTTCCAAGTCGACCATGCCCGATCGTACGCTGGCCATCAAGACCGGCGAGCATGCCGAGCTGCTGGCGACCATGAAGGAGTGCGCCCAGGCGCTCGAGACGCTAGGTTGCGCGCACATTGCCATTCCCTGCAACACGTCGCACTACTTTTACAATCAGATTCAGTCGTTTACCAAGGTGCCGATTATCCACATGCCGCGTGAGTCGGTGCGCTATGCCCTGGCGGGCGCGGTGATGGGGGAGTGCGAGTTCGATCCCAACCTGAGCATGCCGTCCGAGCCGGTGCGCAAGATCGGCATCATGGGCACCGACGGCACCGTGGGTGCCGGCGTCTATGGGCGCGAGTGCGAGGCCGCGGGCGTCGAGGTCGTCTATCCCAGCGAGAAGCGCCAGGCCGATGTAATGTCGCTGATTTATGATGACGTGAAGGCCGGACGCGAGCCCGATATGGATAAGTTCGACCGCGTGATGTGGGAGTTCGCCCGCTGCGGCTGCGATCGCGTCATTCTGGCCTGCACAGAGCTCTCGGTGCTGCAGAAGTACCGCGAGATGCCCGAGATCACCCTTGACGCCATGGACGTCCTGGTGCGCGAATCCATCATCCGCAGCGGCGCCCTCTACCGCCTATAACCCTCGACCTGCCAAAAAGGGACAGGTTTGTTTTGGTAGGTTTTATCTGGGGAAACAGTGAGGCCCCGGCTCGTTTGATGCGAGCCGGGACCCTTTGCGTTTGTCGGTTTCCGATGGCGATAGGTTAGAACAGGAATCCGAGGACGATGAGAGCAATGCTGGCAATAAGTAAGGCAATGTCCATGCCCTTGATGGGATAGCGCTTGTACGAGCTCGCGCGCGTACGCAGGTAAAAGCCACGCTGCTCGGCCGCCAAGGCAGTGGCATCGGTCTTGCCCACGCTCGAGATGAGCAGTGGCACGCACAGTGGCAGCATGAGCTTGAGCTTCTTGATGGGGTTCTTGGTGTCGTACTCAACGCCGCGCGCGGTCTGCGCCTCCATGATAGCGTTCATCTCTTGGCCAAACACCGGCACAAAGCGTAGCGCCGTGGTAAAAGTGAAGGCGTAACGATACGGCACGTGCAGCACCTCCACGCAGGCGTTGGCAAGGTCGTTGAGTTTGGTCACCATGAGCATCAGAATAAGCGGTAGCGCCACGCCCAGCAGACGCAGACAGGCCTTTGTTCCGGTGATGAGGCCTTCATCGGTGACAAAGCTCCACACCACGTTGCCATCGCGCATAAAGGCAAGCTGCAGCACCAACATGATGAGCGCGAGCGGAATCAGCAACTTGAGCAGCGAGAGCAGGCGGTCGACGACGCCGGCGTAGGCGCCCAGCGCAAGCGTGAGCGCCAAAAAGCCTAGCAGTGCCCCATAGGTGTCGGACAAAAAGATGCCGATGATGATAGCGGCGGCGAGGCCCAGTTTGATGACGGGGTTCAGGCGGTGCAGCAGCGTGTCGCCCGGCATATAGTCGATGACGTTAACCACGGCGGACCATCTCCTCGGTAATACGAACGATATCGGTGACCTCACTCACCTGCGTAAAGGCAGGCGAGACGGTGGATGCCAGACGGCGAGAGAGCTCGATGACCTGGGGCGGCTCAACGTAGGCATGCTGCATGAGTTCGATGTTCGAGAACAGCTCGTGCGTGCGACCGCGGTCGAGGATACGACCGTTGGCCATCACCACGATGCGCTCGGCAAAGTCGGAAACGACTTCCATGTCGTGACAGACCATGATGACGGCGCAACCGCGCTCGGCCATGGTGCGTACCGTTTCCATCACGGTCATGCACTCGCGGTAGTCCAAGCCGCTCGTGGGCTCGTCGAGTACCACAATCTTGGGTTCCACTACCACGACGGAGGCCAGCGCCACCATCTGGCGTTGGCCGCGTGACAGCGAGAACGGTGCCTCGTCGGCGGGCAGGCCAAAGCGGTCGATGACGAGTCGGGCGCGACGCAGCGCCTCGGCACGGTCGATGCCGGCAAGCTCCAGGCCAAAGGCGACCTCGTCGAGCACGGTATCCTTGCAAATTTGACGGTCGGGGTTCTGGAAAAGCGTTGCCACCTCGCGTGCGATACGGCTTGTGGGAACCGATGCCGTGTCCAGGCCTGTAACGCGCACGCTGCCCGATGCGGGCTTAAGCAGGCCCGTGAGCAGCTTGGTGAGCGTGGTCTTGCCGGCTCCGTTTTGGCCGACAATGCCCACGAGCTCGCCGGGATAGAGCGTCAAGCTGAGGTCGTGGACGGCGGCGCCGCCATGGGGGTAGGAAAACTCGACATGGTCAAACGTGAGTACCGGCTCAGCGTCTTTTGCATGCGGGCGCAACGACGGTGCGTGCGGGGAGCCTGCGGGCGCTTGGGTGTCGCTTGCCGTGCGGTCGGGGTCGACGATACCCATGATCAGCTGCTCGGCCTCGTTCACATCTAAGCAGGGCACACCGCTTACCAGGCCATCAGCCTCAAGGCTGTTGAAGATGCGTGTGACGCGCGGGCAGTCGACGCCGGTGGTGCGAAGCTCGTCAGTGTGCGCGAATACCTCATGCGGCTCGCCTTGCAGCGCGATCTTGCCGCGATCGAGCACCAGCACGCGGTTGCAGTACTCCGAAAGCAGGGCGACTTTTTGCTCAACGACGACGATGGTGATGCCGAGCGCGTGGTTTGCCTTGCGCAACGTCTCGAAGACCAGCGTTGAGCTGGCGGGATCGAGTGCTGCGGTGGGTTCATCGAGCACCAGGACGCGCGGGCGCATGGCGAGGATGGCGGCGATGGCTACCTTTTGCTTTTGGCCGCCCGAGAGGGTGGCGATCTCACGGTCGCGCAGGTCGCTGATGCCGACGGTCTTGAGCGTTTCACTCACGCGCTGTTCGATCTGGTCGTGTGGAACGCCAAAGTTCTCGAGGCCAAAGAGCATCTCGTCTTCGACGACCGAAGCGACCATTTGCGTGTCGATGTCTTGCAATACGCTGCCGACGATCTGCGATACATCGGTGAGCGAGACCTCGCAGGTGTCGCGGCCATCGACCTTGACGGAGCCAAAGAATGTGCCGGTGTAGTGGTGAGGCACGGCGCCCGAAAGGCAAGCGGCAAGTGTGGACTTGCCGGCGCCCGAGGGTCCGATGATGCCGATGAAATCCCCTTTGTTCACGCTGAGCGAGACGTGACTAAGCGCCTGCTCGGTTTGCGTGCCATAGGAGAACGAGACATCGTCGACGTTGATGATCGTTTCCATGGATACCTTTCATAGTCATTGGGGACGTTCTTACATGACAAGTTGTTTAGGAACGTCCCCAAAAGCTCGTTGTTTGGGACAGTCTTTGGTGGTGAAGCACGGAAACGGCTTTACGAGGTGCCCCAGGTTGGCGCGAAAGAGGAGTGAAGCGTACTTGGGTACGCGAGCGACGAATGAACGCCAAGATGGGGTGGCTCGTAAAGCCGAGCGGGTTAATTAAGCCTAAGGGCCTTCTGGATGGGCAAGTAGAGGGCGCCGACCAGAATGGCGTTAAAGACGGCGGTCATGGCGACGACGGGCAGCATGGCGGCGGCGAGCTCGCCTACCACGCCGAGCATGGCCATCTTGATGACCATGAAGATGACGCCGGAGACAAAGGTGGTCAGGAAGGTTGCGACAATAGCGATGGCGGGCTTGACCTGACCGTTCTTGCCGGCGGCGTTGACGATGCCGGCCATGAGCATGGCGGCGATGCCCTCGGCGGCAAAATCGACGAACGGCGAAGTGGTGGTGATCTGGATCACGGCAGCCGAGATGAGGCCAATGACGAGCGCCTGGCCGATGTTGGGACGAACGACCAGGATGGTGAGGCAGAAGGCCGAGATGATGAACTCGGGGCTGATCATGCCGCCCGAGATGCCCGAGATGGCCTTGCCGACGGTGAAGTTGAGGATGAAGCCGGCGGCAAGCAGAATGGCGAGCAGGACAAGGGCGCGAATATCGAGTTTACCGCGGTCGGCGGTCTGGACGGTGCGGGGCTGGGCGGTGGCGGTGGTGTTCTGAGACATGGTGAAAATCCTTTCGGAATGGGAGTGCAAGAGAAAAGCGGAGGCGCGTGATGCGAATGCGATCGGGCTCGAGATAGAAAAAGGCCCCCGGTCGAAACCGGAGGCCTTCCAATCACCTAGAGCGCAAAAACAGGCGTGAGGGACTCACTGTCGACCGATCGTATTCGCATCACGCCACCACCAGTTGTTGAGAGACGTCATCGTGTTCTTCATGTTGGTGGCTCCTTTCGTGATGCCGTGGCGCGGTCGCACCTAGTTGCTGTTGCGCTGCACTATAGCACAGCGAAGTGTGTGCGGGGAAATCTTTTTTGAAAAGATTTCGGCGACGTTTCCCGCCGGTCGAATGGGCGGCTGGGCGGGCGGGCGACCTTGGCCATCCCGCCCGTCTCTTGGAACGCAAGGGTCTTAGGCCTTCTTGCGACGATAGAGCACGAAGCCGCAGACACCGATGATGACGACGGCGCCAACGGCCATGGCGGCCATGTTGTTGCCCTCGGACTTCTCCTCGGTCGCCTCTTCCTCATCTTCGCCCTCCCCTCTGACGGTATAAGCAAAGAGCTCTTTCGGGTTCTTCCTGAACACCTTCCAGAGTTCTTTTTTCTTAGTAAAGTCCGTGCTTTTTGCAGTAGGACGTATATTGCAAGCCTTATCTACTCTGCGAAGTCCGCCCATAAATATCACACCTCCTCAAAATGAGCAGGAGTTCGTGTAGTAAACCAGGTTGTAATTCAGCGGATGGTTGTTCCAGTCGCAGTTCTGCTCGTAATCAGCAAGCTCATCACGCTCGCCGAGTTCGCGGCAAATATCATCGTTGTGCTCA
>CAJMPF010000035.1 GCA_905215195.1 uncultured bacterium
GATGCTGCAGGCGGCGCTTGATGCCTTTCAGACGGCCGATGCGGCCATTTGTGCGGCTGCCGTCGCCGACTACACCCCCGCGGCCCCTGCCGACCATAAACTCAAAAAGTCCAACGAACGCTTGGATCGCATCGAGCTTGTCGAAACGGTCGATATTTTGGCCGAGCTCTCGCGCCAGAAGGGCGAGCGGTGCGTGATCGGATTTGCGGCCGAGACCGATAACGTTGTCGAGTACGCCGAGCGCAAATTGGCCCGCAAGGGCTGCGATGCCATTATCGCCAACGATGTCTCGCGCGCCGATTCGGGCTTTGGAACCGACACTAACAAGGCCTGGATTGTGAGCACAACGGGTACGCAAGAGCTTCCCGTGCTAACAAAACCCCAGCTCGCAGATACAATTTTGGACTTGCTTCAAAATTTGTAAAAAAGTTCTTGCACAAGTCTAAAGTTTCGGGTTAATATACTCCCTGTTGCGAGCGAGAGCAGAGCAACAAACAAAAGCTTCGGGACGTGGCGCAGCTTGGTAGCGCACTTGACTGGGGGTCAAGGGGTCGCTGGTTCGAATCCAGTCGTCCCGACCAGAAGTTTGCAGGTCAGGCACTAGGTGCCTGGCCTTTTTTGTTTTAAGCAATTGCTTAATTTTGATTAAGCAACAGGGTGCCAAAAATCTACCTGCGCGATAATCGCCTTTTGCGGCTACTTGCGCGTTTTGCACACGCTTGGGCCGATTTATTAACGCGATATGAATCTACATACGCGTAGCTGGTATACAGTCGAGTACAGACTGTATTTATCGCGGCGATTTACACAGATATAGCGACTGTAACGAACAAGCGTGTCGCTGTATTTATTCCAGTAGCTCACTTGACCGGTGGACAAGTGAGCGATTGCAACGATATGCCAACCAGGATGGGCTCCATACGAGGACGCCGCAGAGGTAATGGCGGGGGCGTGCAGCAGGCGCTCTGAGAGCCGCTGTATGACCCCATTTCTCCTCAAACCGATAACCTGTGCCACAAACATCAAACCGTTCAAGTAACCGCCAAAAGAAAAGCCCGCACAGGCCGTGCGGGCTTAACAGATGAATCTAGAAGCACCAAGCTGGGCAGACGCGATTCGAGTTCGTCGCGCCGTAGTTGTACGACGGATCGCCGTTGCTGTTGACATAGAGGAAGAGCGCAGAGGCGCTCGGATTCAAGGAACGCTCCCACCAAGCGACGCCAACACTCAGGCAATCGTTACCCGAATAATTGTTCGTCACCTTACCCTTGAAGGCCTCGTACTGGGTTTCTTCGTTTCCGATCCAAGAATACCCAGACCAGCCGCTATAAGGGGTCTCGACGATTTCGGAATAACTGAGCATGAACAGCTTGTCCGAGGTCGCCGTCACGGCGGCATTCTTGTCGGTTCCATCAACGTTGTTCGTCAGCTTCCTGACCGGCTTCACCTTGGATTGGAAATCGGAGGGCATCAGGTTCCAGATCTCGCCGGAGTTCATCTTCGCGCGGAGTTCCGACTTCTCCCAGCCACCGGCATTGGTGTTGGTGGCGTTCACGCGAGATTTGATACCCGTCGAGGTGTTGAAGAACGTCAGGCCCGCCTTGCCGCTACCATCGGCCAAGTCATCGTGGTTGATGCCGATAATCTTGTACTCGAGCGTCTGACCATCGGTGAGCTTCATCGAGAACTTCGTCCCTGCATTCATCGCGGCCTCCGCCTTGGCGAAGGCGGACGATGCCTCGCCCTTCGCGGCGATGTCCTCGGCCACGGCCTTCTGCTCTTCGAGGGTCCAGTCCTTCGCGTCCTTGGCGATAGCCGCCTGGACGGTCGCGGAATCGGTACCTGCAGACCCTCCGCCGGATGCGCCTCCCTCGACGCCGCCAACCGTCCCATTGTTCACCGTGTTGCCGACCAGGTTGAACTGGTTGCGGATGGCTCCGGCCACGCCGGGTCCCGCGAACACGATCACCAGGCCGATGACCGCGATGATCAGGACGTACTCGATGATTCCTTGGCCTCGGAGGCGGATACCTCTAGGAGATACCCCCCCCCGGAGGTTCTGCGCCGCCGCATGCATATGCGACACTCCCTTCGCTCAGGGTGAATAGAAACGAGCTGAGCGTAGGGTTATCGCGGGAATCTGTCTTTGTCTTGCCGCTGCGGCATCTTGTCTATTGCCATGCCTTGGGAAGGATTACGCCGGGGACGTTCTTGTTGGAGTCGCTATGCAGTGTATTCGGGCTGATGTTCCAGTCGGAACAATACAGATGGAGACTCCGGCACTGCTCGGACATTCCCGTTAAGTCATATACAGCACTGAAATCGCACTTGGCACCGAGACCAGTTACGTCCACATCCGCGTCCGGAACGAATCGAAGCGGTATCCCGTTCCAAAACGTATGCGTTTCACCATGAGAGAGGAATCTGTCATGAGCTGGAAACCGAGAAAATGCGTTATCGCCTTACTGACTTTGGCGACTCTGACGTGTTTCGCCGCCTTAATCGCCGTCAATATCAAACCGCAACACGATGCTTATCCCTCATCTTTGTCCATTAAAATGGGCCAAGATTTCAGCCTCGGCCGAAACGTCAATTATTTTAACAAGCTAAAACCTAATGAGGAAAACATCTTGATGTTCTGGGCATCGTGGTGTCAGCACTGCGAATCTCTCATAGAAGATATGCAACAGCTTGATAATTTCGCAGCCTTAAGGAAGAACCTTTTCACTGTTTCCGAGGACAGCACAATTGAAGAAGCCTCGGTCCATGAAGGAGGCTTTCCCATATACATAGATTAAGATAAGACCGTGTATGACCAATATGAACTTGAGCATATTCCGTCCGTATTCATACTGGATGATCAAGGAAACATCATCGGCTTATCCGAAGGAGAGGAAGAACCTCTTGCCTTATTAAAGAAATACGCCAAATACAACGGATATAAAGCGGAAGGAGGCGACATCGAGTAACTATCAAAGGCCAGATTAGGGAGCCCGCCATGAAGAAATGCCTACCCTCCATCGTCTCAGCAACTCTTTGCCCCTCCCTTGTCATGACACCATTTGTACCCGTTGCGGCAGCCCATGCCGACGAGGGGTCTCCCGCCGAGAGCAGCGATATCTACGTCGGAGTCAATTACGAAGAAAATTACGATATATCCCTTTTTGAGCGCGGACGCTGCACGGATTCATATTCCAAGGCGTGGTGCGATTCTCACGGATTTGCAAATAACCGCGCCGTCCCTCACAAGGTCAAGCTGAACGCGAAGGAGGAGGCTTGCCTGCGCGATCTCTAGCTTGTTGGCACCGCTGAAGTTATCGCCGGTCTCGTGACAACCGGTCCTAGCGGCGGCTTTTTTGCAACCGCAATGACATCGTACCGACTTTTCATTTGCATGTTCTGAAAGGAAGTTGCCATGTTGTCGCAAAATCAATCGAGATACTTGAACACAATCGGCTTTGCCCTGCTTGCATTACTCTTTGCTAGCGACCTTTTGCTGAAACCGCCCAAGGAACTCGTTTCGCTTGCCATAGCCTGCATTTCCGCCCTTTACTTTACGGCAACCCTATTCGTCGGACTAAAGGAGAGGAAAAAAGGCGCAGTCGTTGCATCTGCCGTAGGCGTGATCATAGCCATTGCCTCATTCTTTATCTGACACATTGGTAATCTAGGGGCGATATCGTAGGAATACGACCGGGAGAGCCGGGACCAGATTGCCCGGGTTGCCCGGTCGGCTCGCGCGACGGCGCGGCGGTTCCACAGAAAGATCTCCGGACTTCACGCCGTTTCTGATCGCATTATAGACAGCCATCTCGTCTTCGCAGTCGGCGAGCACGCGGTGTGCGTCGTCGTTTTGGATGTCCAGTAAATCTCGAAGGTCCTCCATGCACCAGCGTCCGAGATCTGGCCATGCGCGTTGCGCGAGCTGATAAGTGTCGATTGCGATGTTGTAGTTAAAGTCCAGGCCAAAGCCGTCCCAGACAGGACGGCTTTGTTTCCTTGATTATCAACTTCATCCGGACACTTCCCGCATTCATCCGTGTGTGTACGGATGAATGCGGGGTTCGATACCCCGGCGGCCTGATCGGCAGGCCGACGGGAACTCTCACTCCTCGATAAAAGCCGGCGCTCGGTTAGTTCTGCGCATCTTGAAATCGTCAGTTTCGTGGGAGACGTAGAGGATGCCGTCCATCCCATCTCGCGATGCATATGAAAGGTGAACAGAACCGCAATCCGCTCCATCATTGTCGAGAAGATCGAACGAATTCGGATCGCTCGTTGCGGCCAAACGACCACTCAGACAAGAGCCATCGTCATTACAGATTTGCCATTCCATGTCTTCGCCTGCAAGAATCGCCATAGACGTCCTGGTCGCGCCATCGTTGACATACATCCCGTCTATGCCAAAACCGTTTTCAGCGCCATCAATAAACGATTGCTCGGACCTATACTTCGCAAACGATGCACATAGCACCATTGCGAGACAAAGTACAAAGCCAACAATCGCTATCTTTGCATAGCTCTTGCCTATCATGTCATTCACCTCCCTCGTATGTATCGAGGTATTCCTGCTTGAGCGTCTGCGAGGACGACTTGATCTTTTCCACGAGCGTGCCGGCCTCGATGAAGTAGAACGAGTTGGTGAGGTCTGCCAGGTCGTCGAGCAGATGGCTTGAAATGAGCACGCTTCGTCCCCGCGCCACCTCGCTGCGCATCGCGTCGCAGGAGGTTTTCCGCTTTCCCGGATCGAGGCCGTTCAGCGGTTCATCGAGGATGAGGTACGGGCAACCGGTCGATATCGCCATGGCAAGCTTTACCTGCTGCTTCATTCCTGTCGAGAGTTTACGGGTCGGCTTGTCGAGATATGGGGAGATTCCGAGGGAGCTGCAGAGCGAGTCGATGTCGGTGGCCGATTTCCACGCCTCCCTAACGAAAGCAAGGTGCTCGATGGCCGATAGCGTGGGATAGAGATCCGTGCCGCCTGAAGAGCTCAGGTAGACGAGTTCTGCAAATTCGGCTGATTGACGTTGGCTGATTCCGTCTGCCGCCAGGCTTCCCGAGTGGATACGGGTGGGAAATTGGCCCGACAGCGCTTCAAGAAGGGTGGTTTTCCCCGAGCCGTTGGGAGCAACGAGGCCCGCCGCCGTTCCCGGGCTCAGGAAAAGCGACCCGATTGAAAGTATCGTCGTGCTTCCGTATCCCACGCTCGCGTCCAGAAGCTCGAGCCCATGGTGCTTTTTCGCGGGTCCAGACTGTTTGGGCGAACGTGTCGCAACGGCGCCGACCGCAAAAAAGACCGCGACGTATGCCAGGGCCACGGCAAGCATCGATGCGCTGCCTGAACCGGAGCCAATGAATTCTGTCGGGAAGCATCCTACGTAACCCGTTGCCTCGATAGGCGAGAATACGGCCAGCGGCAGGAGATTGAGCGCGGCGTTATGCCCTAGTGCCGAATCGGACAGTAACGGGAATACCGGGGCCGCGACAAGCAGCGCGGAGGTAAGGGGGCCCGCGAGGACGCGCCTCGTTGCGGTCGATAGGACGGCGGAACAAACGGATATCAAGGTTCCGCCCGCAAGAAGCGCGAGAAGCAGGGCTGTGAAGACGTTTCCCGCAGTCGTGGTGGTAAGCGCGCCGTCATGGAAGAAGGCGATCGGGTACCCAATTTGCCCGAAGCCGTTTAGGGCCAAGGCGTAAATGCCCCCGGGTGCGAGGCCGGCGAGGAGCATCGCGGTCCCCGCGGCGATTATCGAAAACACGATCTGGATAAGGCGCCGGAATTTGGGCACGGGCGCCTTTGCCGCCAGGGTCGCAGGCCTTGTGGCGCCGAGCACGAGTATCGACGAGAGAAGGAAGGGGATGAAGGGAAGGAAAGACGGCGCCGTGGCAATGGCGTAAGGCAGGAAGGAAAGGAATGGCAGGTCGTTTGCGGAGGCCGGGATATCCGTGATGCCGGAGCTGCTCAGGGCACGGCAATACGCGAGGTCTGCGTCATTGGTCTCTCGGTCTCCCACGATGGACCCGGATTGGAAGCCTTCGCCCATGAGCGCGTAGTAGCTCTCGGCAGAATCGAGAAAGGCGGCGTCGGTTTGAGCGGCAAGGGCGGCGTTCGCGTATCTTGCAAGCTCCGCGTCATTTTGCTGCTCTGGAGATAGGTCTGTGCCGCTGGCCTGGGGCGCGCGCGTATTGAATGCGTCGACAAAGCTCTGCATGCCCTGTTTCATAAAGAAGGGCCCGTAGATGGGTGAATTGAACGCAATGGGGATGGAGAAGGCTGCAGCGAGAACGAGCGTAGAGATCCATACGGCCCTGTCTCTTAGGATTAGTTTGAGAAGAAGTCGACAGTACATTTAGAAGCACCTACGTTCCTCAAAGAATTGTTAGATTAAAAGTAACAGACCGGATGAAGATACGTGCGACGGGGGCGAGGCGAATGGCTGAGCGGTATCGATATGCGGGTTCAACGGTATCACATTGGCCACATAGATTTTTAACTTGCATTTCTACCCGCCCTTTTCGTAGAGTCGCCGATACGTGCTTAGCGCACCCTCGGCGCGTCCGGCAGGCTTTGCGAAATGGGATCCAGGAGACTTCGGCGCAGCATCATCTTGCGGAATGCTTCTAATGAGCCTCCCATCCTTCAAAAACAGAATCTCATCGCACAGCCTATCGACCGAATCCAAGATGTGGGATGACATGATGATGCACGTACCAGAATCGGCCAGCTTCCTGAGAATCTCGGAATGCAAGTCCACCCTGCTGGGGTCGAGCGCGTTCATGGGCTCATCTAATAGAAGGTACCGCGCGCCCGTCGCATACGCAATCGTCAGGGTAAGCTGCTGCTTCATGCCCTGGCTCAGAGTGCGGATCCTCATCTTCGCGAACTCGCCTATCTGCGTTTGTTCCACTATCTCTTCGATATCGCGAGCATGCGGCCACATATCGCAAACCATCTTGAGGTGATCTTCCGCACGCAATCCGGGATACAGCAGCGTCCCCTCACCAGGTGCATAGAAGATCATAGAACGGACCTCTCTCGCACCCGTACCCTGCACCTCATCCAGAACGATGCTCCCGTCCACGCGAGGACCCGGCAAACCTGCCATCGCACGCAGCAACGTCGTCTTTCCATGCCCGTTCGGAGCGACGAGACCGTAGACCGTACCCGGGGCAAACTCAGCGTTCACCGAATCTACGAGCACCTTCTTTCCATAAGAGATCGTCAGCGTTTGAAGGTCAATCATCGAGATCATCCCCTTTCGATCTTTGGAACACTCAGGCGCACCATCAACGGAGATACGGCGCCCAAGACCACCAGCAGAGCGCCCGATGCGCCGACGACCTCTCCAAAAGGCATCGCGTTCGTCCCTCGCCCAAGGAACCCAATCGTCCCCACCTGGGAAGCGGGATCAAACGAGGCGAATGGAGCCAGCAGCGCGACGCCCATGCCCACGCTTTCAACATGAGCGCTCAACGAACCCAACACCAAGAGAACCGCGCAAACCATTCCGGTGACAACGGGGTTGCGGCTAATCGCTGCTGTCAACGCAGCGACGACGGAAATCACGCCGTATGCCATGACCAGCAACGGAATACTGCACAACACCGCCTCCCCCACCGTGGACGTTGTCGAAGCTCCCGCCCGAATGAGAGCGACGGGATACTCCGATCCACCCGCACCGTTCTTAATCACGGACACAACGACAGCGGGAACCATCGACACCAAAAGCAGCACCAAGCCAAGCAGGAGAGCCAGCGCAACAGCCGTCAGAAAACGCACATGCGCTGTTGCGGGGATCTGGAGAACCAGAAGGGAACGACACTGCAGGTGGGTGCACGCGAGCGATGTGACAACCACGGGCAACAGCAAAAATAAGGAGGGAAGCGCTGCCTGGAGATACGAAAGGAGGATTAATGGGGGCATCTTCGTACTTAACTCGTAAACCTTGGGGTCCGGCAAGCTCGCGATCGACTCAAGCAGAAGGGCGCGCGCCTCCGCACGAGAAGGAGTCTCCGGCTCGATTCCGATCGATTGCAGGAGAGTCGCATCTGCCGCGCCCAGCTCACCTCGAGCGCGCTCGTACGTCGCAAGGCTTCGAAACCCCTCCGCAGGCATAGGCGCGTACACGAAACCCGAAAGAGCATCCCGCATGTCTTCCAGGGCCGCTTTGCCCTCGACGTCCATATTCGCAGCGTTCTGCTCTAGATACCGATCTATTGAACGGAGCTCCCCATCCCTATACCGAACAGCGGAAACGTTATCAGCGTCAGGAAACATCTCGACCAGAGCCGGGGCCAGCATCGTCGTCGACATTGCAATCGCGCATACGGCGAGGGTAGGAGAACGCAGGAGCAGTTTCCCCATCGTTCTTACGTATGCAACGGCGGAGGCACAAGCGCTCGAACGAGTTGCCGTTCTCGATGCAGTGAAGGAACCTCTCTCAAGACAAATCGGGGATATCGGGCACGCGCAGCCGCTCTTTCCAGCAACGCAAAGCAGGCTAATTGCCAGCACCTCGATCCCGATTGCGCATACGAGGGCAATCGCGCCACGCTCGAAGCAAAGTCCAGGCAGATTCACTATCTGCGTTGTCGGGTACGGGCTATAGGCGCCGACGGTCAACTCAGTGTTCGCATACGTAAGGGGATTCAACAGGGCGAACTCACGTAAAGCGATGGATCTTCCGTAATACCCGGGAACCATCGTCACCCCCATCAGGGCACATACGAACACGATTCCAAGCGTAGGGTTATTGGCAATCTTCACGGCAAGGTGAACGACAAGCGAGATGAACGCTGCCACCAAGAATTGCAAGATGGCCGTCTGCGCGAACACCAGCCAAGCCGGTTTGATAACCGGAGTCGCATATTGAATGTAGCCTATCGGATAGAACGGCGAGCCCGGGCCATTCTTCACAAGCGCGGCGATTATCCCTGGAAGATTGATGGCGAGGACGGCAAGCATTGCAAAAACACTCGCCCATACGCTCGATGCAACAAGTCTACCCAGCTCGCCCATCGGTGCCTGGATGATGAGCTTTTCACGTTTGTTAAGACGCGCGGCAAGGAACGAGACGGCAACGGCCGTTGCGACCCATAGCAAGTACTCCTTCGATCCGTCATAATAGGTGTACTCTCCATCCGATATCTGCAGAAACGGAAGTAGGGGAGAGAGCGGTGCCAAGATAAGACGTCCCGCGGCAAGAGGGTACAGAAGCGCGGGCATGCTTGATGAAGAGGTATAGACACCGTCCTCCCCCGCATTCACAAGCGCATCCGCATAGGATGCTGACAATTCCTGCTCAACACGGGTTATTCCCGACTCGAGGTATTCGACCCGTCCGTCGATGCCAGCCGCGCTCCTGAAGACGGGCAGAGCACAAAGAACCATCAACGCAACAACGACAACACAGAGCGACCTGGAGGAGAGAAGCGACCTAAAGATCGCCTTCGAGATTTTGAGCATATTCATCGCCAACCTTAACCTCATCCAGTCGGAACAGAGGGGCCGAACAAAATGCTCGGCCCTTATTACTTGCCGGCAAAGTCAATTTAACATAAACTGTTAAAAAGTAACCTGAGTTTTTTAAATTCTTCGGAGGTTATTATGAGTTCCGACAATCGCACTCCCCGGCTTCATTCCTTCCGCATCGCATGTGCGATAGCCTCTGCGACCCTTTGCGCCACCGCCATCGCACAAGTGGCGTTCTCCTTAAAGCCAGCAATCGAAATGCTCGACAACCCTGTAATTGCAGACTCCCCCGCGTATCCAGCCCTTGCGATCTCGACATTGGTCCCTGCCGTCATCGGTATCGCTACGACCATCCTCAGCGCCGTTCTCGTGTGGACGATCAAGAGCGGAGACCCCTTCAAGAAAGGGTCTGCGACATGCTTGAAGGTGCTCGGCATTCTCTTCGTTGTTCAAGCTGCCACCAGCCTCTACGCCGGCTCACTCAAAACCTCCGTTTCGATGTTTGGCGGCGAGGGGGCCGTCGGCGCCCAAGAGATCGCTTCATCATTCGATTGGACCTCTCTGGTTCTCGGCATCGTCCTGTTCATGCTTTCCCGGCTCTTCTTGTACGCCCGAGAGCTGTACCTCGACTCCGACGAGATTGCGTAAGGAAACGCCATGCCCGTAATTGTTCGCCTCGACAAGATCATGGCCGAGCGAAAGATTTCCTCGAACGAACTTGCCGAAAGGATTGGAACCACGCCCGTGAACCTGTCCCGTATTAAAAAAGGGCATATTCGCGGCATTCGCTTCAACACACTCGAGCAGCTATGCCTCGCCCTTCGTTGCCAACCCGGAGACCTTCTCGAAGTCATGAGCGAAGAGGATGCCCGAAAGGAGTTCGGACTCGATTGGTCCACCGAGGATTAGAGGGCGGTCGTACTCGCCCTGCACACGGGGATGCGAATCGGCGAGGTCTGCGGCCTTCGGTGGTGCGATGTGGATTTCGAGACGGGCCTGATCTCGATCAGACACTCGGTGGCGTACGCGAAGGGAATGGGTTCGTTCATCAAGGACACCAAGACCCATGACGCCAGGGGTATCCCCATCGACCCGGTCGGCCTACCCCCCTTCCTGAAGGAGACCCACGAGATCGACTGCGGAAAGCTGCGCTTGCGCGGCCTTACCGGGGCGGTCGAGATCGGGGACTGCTACATCCTGTCGGAGCCGGGCGCGACCTTC
>CAJMPF010000036.1 GCA_905215195.1 uncultured bacterium
AACCCCCTTATCCGCAGCTCCGAAGGAGCAGGATAAGGGGGTTTCCATGGTCGAGGACGTTCTGAAAACTAAGTCAAGCACGGGCCCGGACAAACAGCTGGCTACAGGTCGATGTGCGATTCCTTGATCGGGAACGGCTCCGCGAAGTGGCAGGCGCAGCAGTGACCCGGTGCGACTTCCTTAAACTCGGGAAGCTTCTCAGAGCAAATACCCTGCGCGATCGGGCAGCGGGTGTGGAAACGGCAACCGGTCGGCGGATCCAACGGTGACGGCGGATCGCCGGCGAGGATGATGCGCTTACGGGTCTTCTGGATATCCGGATCAGGAACCGGCACGGCAGACAGCAGCGACTGCGTGTACGGATGGTGGGGCTCGCTGTAGAGCGTCTTCCAGTCCGAAACCTCAACCATCTTACCCAGATACATAACGGCAACGCGATCGGAAATGTGCTGCACGACGGACAGGTCGTGAGCGATAAACAGATACGCGGTACCGAACTTGTCCTGCAGTTCCTTGAGCAGGTTCAGAACCTGGGCCTGAATGGACACATCCAGAGCGGAAACCGGCTCGTCGCAGATAATCAGCTTGGGCTTCAGAGCAAACGCGCGGGCAATGCCGACACGCTGACGCTGACCGCCGGAGAACTCATGAGGATAGCGGTTGATGTGCTCGGGGTTCAGTCCGACAACGTCGAGAAGCTCGCGGACACGCTCAATGCGCTCCTCCTTGGTGCCCACGCCGTGAATGGTCATGGGCTCGGAGACGATCTCGCCGATGGTCATGCGGGGATTCAGTGAAGCATAAGGATCCTGGAAGATAAACTGCATCTCGCGACGCATGTCCTTGATCTCATGCTTGCTCATCTCGGCAACATCTTTACCCTGGAAGAACACCTTACCGGCGGTCGGCTTGGTCAGGCGCATGATGGTACGGCCCGTGGTGGACTTACCGCAACCAGACTCGCCAACCAGACCGAAGGTCTCACCAGGATAAATCTCAAAAGAGATGTCATTTACAGCAGAGACGACACGCTTGGAGAAGCGCTTGGCGAACATGCCGGACTCAGCGGGGAACTCCTTAGAGAGGTGCTCGACCTTCAGCAGCGGAGTACGCTCGTTGGTATCTGCCATTACGCCTCGCCTCCCTTCTTGGAATCCTTGCGCGTACGGGACGTCACAGGAGCGTTCTTGAGGAACTCGGGGGCGCCAGCGTAGTGGCACGCAGAATAGTGACCAGACTCGGTAACAAAACGCTCGGGGCGCTGCTTGCGGCACTTATCCGTCGCATAGGGGCAGCGAGGAGAGAACACGCAGCCCTCGGGCAGGTTCATGAGCGAAGGCGGGTTGCCATGAATCGGCGTAAGCGGCTTCTTCTCATCGATGGCCTGCTCCGGGATGGAGCGGATAAGGCCCCAGGTGTAGGGGTGGCGGCTCTCGTAGAAGATTTCCTCAGCAGTACCGAACTCGACGGGACGACCGGCGTACATAACCATGATCTTGTCGGCCATATCAGCGACAACGCCCAGGTCATGGGTGATCATGATGATGGCGTTGCCGTTCTTCTCCTGCATTTCCTGCATAAGCTCAATAATCTGAGCCTGAATAGTAACGTCCAGAGCCGTCGTGGGCTCGTCGGCAATCAGGATATCGGGATCGCAGGCAAGAGCCATAGCGATCATGACACGCTGACGCATACCGCCCGAGAACTGGTGCGGATACTCATTGACGCGCTTCTCGGGCTCGGGGATACCCACGAGGTCCAAAAGCTCGGTAGCGCGCTTGAGCGCCTCCTGCTTGGAGTAGCCACAGTGCAGACGAAGGCCCTCGCCCACCTGCTTACCGATCTTATAGACCGGGTTCAAGGAGGTCATAGGATCCTGGAAGATCATCGCGATGTCGTTACCGCGAATGTGCTGCATCTCTTCCTCGGTCATTTCGAGGATAGAACGACCGCGATAGCGAACGTCGCCGCCCTCGATCTTTCCCGGAGGCATCGAGATGAGGCCCATGATGGTCATGGCGGTCACGGACTTACCGGAACCGGACTCACCGACGACACCCAGGGTCTCGCCGCGATCGAGCGTGTAGGAGACACCGTCGACAGCGCGAACAACGCCATCCTCGGTGTGGAAATACATCTTAAGGTCATCGACCTCGAGCAGATGCTGGCCCTCGGGAACCGGCTGGTCCTTCAGGTCCACATAGTTCTTGTTCTTCTTCATCCTTATGCGTCCTTCATCTTGACGTCGAGGGCGTCGCGCAGACCGTCACCCAGCAGGGTGAAGGCGAGCACCGTCGAAAGAATTGCCAGACCGGGCATGATCATCATCCAGGGAGCAGTCAGAAGATACTGCTGACCGTCCTGAATCATGGAGCCCCACGAAGGCGTAGGCGGAATAACGCCCATGCCGAGGAAGGACAGAGCGGACTCGGTCAGAATGGCGCCACCAATGTTCATGGTTGCGTAAACCACGATGGAAGCGACGGAGTTCGGGAAGATGTGACGCACGACGATACGAGCATCAGATGCACCCATCGCGCGCGCAGCGTCAACATAGTCGTTTTCCTTGACCGTCAAGATTGCAGAGCGGAAGACGCGCGCAATCGAAGGCCAGCCGAGAATGCCGATGGCAAAAAAGACGTTCTGAAGACCACGGCCGATAACGGCGATCATGGCGACAACGAAAAGCACGTACGGGAACGCCAAGAAAATATCCGCACAGCGCATGATGATCGTATCCCAGATGCCGCCGTAGAAACCGGCCAGAGCACCCATGACCAGACCAATCACCGTGGAGATCGCAGTGGCCATAATGCCGACGGACAGCGAAACACGTGCACCGTAGATAACGCGAACGAGAATGTCACGACCAAGGGCGTCGGTGCCAAACGGGTGCTCTGCACACGGAGCCATCAGCGACGTCTGGGCCATGGTGGTCGAGTCGGAAGCCGTCGGCGAACCGAGCCAGGGCTTAGCCCACAGATCTGCGGTCAGGGCAACCACAACGACGATGATGATCCAGCAGACACCGATAACGGCGAGCTTGTTCTTACGAAGACGCTTAAAAGCGTCGCCCCACAGCGTGCGGGACTTGGCGGGAGCAGATGCGGCCTTGGTGGCGGTAGCCTGCTCCTGAGACTGAGAATCAGTTTCCTGCATGAGACGTACCTCCCTTAGGCCTTATCCGACGGACCGCCAAGGCGGATGCGCGGGTCGAGGAATGCATAGCTAATGTCGACGAGCAGGTTGATCACCATGACGACGACGACGATGAGCGTAACGCCGCCCATAACGATGGGCCAGTCACGCATGCTAATGGCGCGATAGACCTCATAGCCGATACCGGGCCAGTTGAAGACCGTCTCGGTTAGGATGGCGCCCGAAAGCATGCCGCCAAAGTCGACACCAATATAGGTAACGACGGGGATGAGTGCATTCTTAAGCGCATGCTTGATGATGATCGCGCGATTGGAGAGACCCTTGGCTTTTGCCGTACGAATGTAATCCTGGTTCATGACGTCAAGCAGCTGCGAGCGCATAATGCGGGCAGCATAAGCGGTCGAAACCGAAGCCAGCGTAATGGTCGGAAGCACATAGTGCATCCAATCCTGATACTGAGAGCTGGCACCGCCGGCACCCGAGATCGGCATGGAGAATGCACCGCCCGTGGCGTCCTTGAGAATGACGCCAAAGAACAGTTGCAGCAACATACCGAGCCAGAAGGCCGGGACGGCAACGAGGATCGACGTGGTGAGCGTTACCAAAATATCCCAGAAGGAATAACGCTTTACCGCCGAAATGATACCCGCACCGATACCCATGATTGCCTCGAGCACGATGGCGCACGCGGCAAGTTTGACCGTATACGGATACTTCTGGGCAAAGATTTCCGTAACCGGCAGCTTGCGCTGATACGAATTGCCCAGATCGCCATGAAGCAGGCCGTTCATGTAATACAAGTAACGGTCCACGAGCGACGTTTGAACGGGGTCGCCGTTCTCGTCAAGGATCGCGTTGCCGTCCTCGTCCGTCTGGACCAGGTGATAGCGAACGCGAAGCTGAAGCTCCACCTCGGGGGACAGAGCCTTGTCTCCACCGATCAGCTTGATCGGATCTCCCGGCACGATATTCTGGAGGGCGAACAAAATCAGCGTAACGCCCAAAAACACCGGGATGAACTGAAGCACACGTTTAACGATGTACTTACCCATACCACTCCCCTATCTAGGGATTAACCTAAATGGGATGCCGATCGCCAGACCGGCATCCCAAAATTACCATCAGCCAGTTTACCCCAGGTTAGGGAGAACTGTATGTTTCCCATGAGGTCTACGTAAATACTTGACCCTCACGGAAGCTGCAAACTCTTAGGCGAGCTCAGCGGTACCCAGATCGGCGTGCTTCTGCGGATCGACATAGAGGTGCTTGATGCGATCGGAGCCGGCGATGGTGTGCGTGTAGAACATCACCGGGATGACCGGGCAGTCGGCAGCGACCATTGCATCGGCCTCCTGCATCTTAGCGACGCGCTCTTCGTCGTCAACCGTGGTACGGGCCTCATCGACCTTGGCGTCGAACTCGGGGTTGTTGTAACCAGAGCGGTTGTCGCCACCGAGGGAGTCGGAGTGGAACAGCGGATACAGGAAGTTGTCCATGATCGGGTAGTCAGCAATCCAACCCAGACGACCGAACTGATAGTTAAAGTTCTGGTACTGCTCGAGCAGGGCAGACCACTCAGGGGTATCGGAGACAGCGGTAACGCCAACCTTGGCGAGGTCGCCGATGATGGACTCCATGATCTCCTTGTGGCCACCGTCCTGGTTGTAGGAAAGGGTCACGTTAATGCCACGATCGCCGTTAGCGCCAGCGGGAGCAACCTTGTCGAGGTACTCGTTAGCCTTGTCGACGTCGTAGGCGCAGAACTCCCATGCGCCCTCCTTGTAGCCATCGATGCCCGGAGGAACAATGCCGTCGGCGGGGGTACGGGTACCCTTGAAGATGGTCTTGCAGATGGCCTCACGGTTAATGGCCAGGGAGATACCCCTGCGCAGGTCTGCGTTGTTGAACGGCTCGGCCGTGGTGTTGCAGGTCAGATAGTACGTGGAAGGCTCGGCGCCGAGCAGCATGCGCTCGCCGTCGCCCATGGTGTAGCCGTCCTTGGACACGCCGCGATCCTTCTTGGCGGCGTCGATCTGAGCGACGGGAACGTCGCAGACATCGAGGTTACCGGCCTGGAACTCCTTGTAAGCGGTCTCCATGTCCTTGATTACCTGGAAGTGGATGCCATCGATCTTGGCCTTGTCGCCATAGTAATCGTCGAACTTCTTGAGGTTGATCTCCTGACCATCCTCCCACTTGCCGTCCATCATGAACGGGCCGTTACCAACCGGTGCAAGATAGAAGCTCTTGGCATCGGACTCGGCGCACTCGGGAACCGGGGCCAGAGCCGGGTGAGAGGCAACGAAGGGGAAGTCGGCGTAAGCGGAAGACAGCTTGACGACGAGGGTCTCATCGTCGGGGCAGGTAACACCGCTGAGCTCGGTGGCGTTACCTGCAAGCAGGTCGTCATAGCCCTCGACCATGGAAAGGTGATAGGAGACCTCGGAAGGGCCATACTCGGTAGCGATGGCCGACTTGGTGTTGACCAGACGCTCCCAACCGAGCTTGAAGGACTTGGAGGTAACGTCGTCACCGTTGTGGAACTTGGCCTTCTTGATCTTGAAGGTAAACTCGGTGGCGTCGTCGTTGGCCTTAAAGGACTCGCAAGCCAGCGGAACGATCTCGCCCTTCTCGGCGTCGTAAGAGGTCAGAGCGTCAAAGAGCTGGTACTCGACCTGAGTGCCCTGGTCCTCCTGGACATTGTAGGGGTCGATGCAGACCGGGTTGTTGATGTAGAAGTTCAGCGTCGAACCGGACTCAGAACCGGAAGCGTCGCCGCCCTTCTTGCCACATGCGGCAAGAAAAGCCATGGAGCTCGCAGCGAGGGTGCCGCCAACAAAGGCGCGACGACCCATAACGGGCTGGTGGAACATAGAATCAGCCATGCCATCCTCCTTATGAGATAGGACAAAGAAATGTTCAGTCGGACATATGTCGAGACAATCCGATCCGAACCATCAAAACGCCGCCCGCTGCTATGGCTGGTTATGCACAACGGACCAACGTTTCGCAATACAGTAGCGCATTTTATGCACGATTTGGGGCTAATTCCGGTTAACGGTCGAGAATTTCTTTAGTTGGGCGAAGTATGTGGGGATATTTTGACTCTGTTACAAATATGTAAACAAAAAGGGTCCCGCACCTGCGAGACCCATTGCAATCGTATATACGCCGATGCTTAGTAGCCGACGATACCCTGCGGGAAAAAGAACATGCACAGGACGACGCACACGGCAAAAACAACGGCCATAATTACCGTCAGGCGATCAAGGTTCTGCTCCATGACGCCCGTGGCAGAGCTGGAGTTATACAGCGAGCTAGCGATCATATCCGAAACGCCGGTGCCCTTACCGGAATGCATCAGGACGAGAATCGTCAGCGCCACGGCAGAGACAGCCCAAACGACAAACAGAAGAATCTGGAACGGACCCATAGATAAGCTCCTTAATAGAACAGTTCAAACCCCAGTACTGTACCACAATCCCCCGCTCTCCCCTACCTGCCACTCAAGGACGGGGTGGAAATGGCAGAAATACCAAAAAAAGGGGGTTGTCCGATTGTGGACAACCCCCTTACTAGAAAACGGTATTTGTTTTCTATTAGGCCTCGGTGGCGAGCACGCGACCCGTCATCTCGGCGGAAGGCTCAATACCAGCCATGGTGAGCATGGTCGGAGCGATATCGGAAAGACGGCCGTCCTCGATACCGGTGAGCTTGGCCTTCTCATCAACGATAATGAACGGCACACGGTTGGTGGTGTGAGCCGTGAACGGATGCTTGGAACCGTCGGAAGCAACGTCAAACATGTGGTCGGCGTTGCCGTGGTCGGCGGTGATCAGCGCAAAGCCACCCTTGGCGAGAATCGCCGGGACAACCTTGGACAAGGCATCGTCAACAGCCTCGACGGCCTTAACGGCGGCGTCGAAGACACCGGTGTGACCAACCATGTCGCAGTTCGCGAAGTTCACGATGTAGAAATCAGCGCGATCCTCGTTAATAGCGGCGACGAGCTTCTCGGTAACCTCGGGAGCGCTCATCTCAGGCTGCAGATCGTAGGTAGCGACCTTGGGGGAAGCGACGAGCACGCGCTCCTCGCCCTCCTTGGGCTCCTCGATGCCGCCGTTGAGGAAGAACGTCACGTGGGCGTACTTCTCGGTCTCGGCGGTGTGCAGCTGCTTCAGGCCGTTGGCGGCGATAACGTCGGCCAGGACGTTCTCGGGGAACGTCTTGGGGAAGGCGACCTCGACGTCAAACGTCGGATCGTACTCGGTCATCGTCACAAAGTGAGAAAGCTTAATCTGCTCGCGCTCGAAGCCGTCGAACTCCTTGTCCGTGAACACGCGGGTCATCTGACGGGCGCGGTCGGGACGGAAGTTGAAGAAGATGGCCGCGTCGCCCTCGTGGATGCCCTCGTTGTGGGCAGCGAAGGGCTCGACGAACTCGTCGCCGCGCGGATCCTTCTCGTAGTAGGCCTTGATACCGGCAACGGGGTCGACATCGGCATCGGACGCATTGACCATGACGTCGTAGGCACGCTGGATGCGCTCCCAACGGTTGTCGCGGTCCATGGCCCAATAGCGGCCAGAAACGGTGGCGACGCGAGCGTCGCAACCGGTCTCCTCGGAAATCTTAGCCAGGAAGGCGCAGAACTCGCTCATGTAGCCGGCACCGGACTGCGGGTCAACGTCACGGCCATCCATGAAGGCGTGGACGCGAACGGTCTTGACACAGTGCTCGGCAGCCATCTTGACCAGAGCCTCGACGTGGTTCATGTGAGAATGAACACCGCCAGGGCTCATAAGGCCCATGAGGTGGAGAGTCTTGCCGTCAGCCTTGACGTCGTCCATAGCCTTGACGAAGACCTCGTTCTTGGCGATAGAGCCGTCCTTGATGGCGTTGTTGATGCGCGAAAGCTCCTGGAACACGATGCGGCCGGCACCGATATTGAGGTGGCCTACCTCGGAGTTGCCCATCTGGCCGTCGGGAAGGCCCACGTCCTCGCCCGAAGCGCCGAGCGTGGTGTGGGGGTACTTCTCGTACAGGCTATCAAGGAAGGGCGTCTTGGCAGCGGCGACGGCGTTCTCACCATCGGCTGGAGCAAGGCCGCAGCCATCCATGATAATCAGGAGTGCAGGAAGATGACGCTGTGCCATATGTCCTACTCGCCTGCCTTGACGACCATAGAGGCGAAGTCGGCAGCCTTGAGCGAAGCGCCGCCCACGAGGGCGCCGTCAACGTCGGGCTTGGCGACGAGCTCAGCGATGTTGCCAGGCTTGGCAGAGCCACCATAGAGAACGCGGATGCCGTTAGCGAGCTCCTCGCCGAACATCTCCTTGAGGGTCTCACGGATAGCGCCGCAGACCTCCTGAGCGTCCTCGGCGGTAGCGGTCTTGCCGGTGCCAATGGCCCAGATGGGCTCGTAGGCGACGACGACCTGCTTGGGGCAGGTGATCTCAAGACCAGCAAGGCCAGCCTTGACCTGGTTCACGACGTGCTCGACATAGGTGCCAGCCTCGCGGACCTCGAGGGACTCGCCGCAGCAGAAGACGGGAACAAGACCGGCGGCAACGAGAGCCTTGGCCTTCTTGTTCTGGTCCTCGTCGGTCTCGTGGAAGTAATCACGACGCTCGGAGTGGCCGATGATGCAGTAGGTGCAGCCAGCGGACTTGAGCATGTCGCAAGAGGACTCACCGGTGAAGGCACCCTTGGCCTCCCAGTACACGTTCTGTGCACCGAGGGCGATGGGAGCAGCCTGAATGCGGTCATGAACCGTGGTGATGTCGATGGTCGGAGGGCAGACGAGCACCTCGACGCCAGCCGGAACCTCGGGCAGAGCCTGAGCCAGCTCGTCGGCGAGCTTGGCGGCCTCGGCGACGTCGTTGTTCATCTTCCAGTTACCAGCGATAAGAAGGGTGCGATTAGGCATCGAGAAGCGCCTCCACTCCGGGCAGGGCCTTACCCTCGACGAGCTCCATGGAAGCGCCACCGCCGGTGGAAATCCAGCTCATCTTGTCGGCCAGGTTAAACTTGTTGACGGCTGCGACGGAATCGCCACCACCGATGATCGAGGTGCAGTCGGCCTCGGCAACAGCCTCGGCGATAGCCTGGGTGCCGTGAGCGAAGTTGTCGAACTCGAAGACGCCCATGGGGCCATTCCAGAACACGGTCTTGGCACCCTTGACAGCCTCGGCGTAGAGCTCCTCGGTCTTGGGGCCGATGTCCATACCCTCACGATCGTCGGGGATAGCGTCGGAAGCGACAACCTCGGGGACAGCGTCCTCGCCAAAGTGATCGGCAACGCGGTTGTCGATGGGGAGCAGGATCTTGACACCCTTCTCCTCGGCCTTCTTGAGCATCTCGCCGGCGCGCTCGACCCAGTCCTCTTCCTTGAGGGACTGACCAACGGACAGGCCCTGAGCCAGGAAGAAGGTGTAGGCCATGCCGCCACCGATGATCAGGGTGTCAGCGGAGTCGATGAGGTGATCGAGAACGCCGATCTTGGAGGAAACCTTGGAACCGCCGACGATGGCGACGAAGGGGCGCTCGGGCTCGGCGAAGATGCCGGTCAGCGTGTCGACCTCCTTCTCGAGCAGGAAGCCGGCGACGGCAGGCAGGTAAGCGGCGGGGCCCACGACGGAACCCTGGGCGCGGTGAGCGGTGCCGAAGGCATCGAGAACGAAGACGTCACCATAGGAAGCGAGCTTCTTGGCGATCTCGGGATCGTTCTTCTTCTCGCGCTTATCGAAACGGACGTTCTCGAGAACGAGGACCTTGCCCGGCTCGACGGCGGCGACAGCCTCGGCGGCCTTCTCGCCATACGTGTCGGCAACAAAAGCAACGTCAAGGCCAGAGAGCTCAGCGAGCTTCTTGGCGACAGGCTCGAGGGAAAGCTCGGGCTGGAAGCCAGTGCCCTCAGGACGGCCGAGGTGGCTCATGAGGATGACGCGAGCGTTGTGCTCAACGAGGTAGTTGATGGTGGGCAGGGCAGCCTTAATACGGGTGGTGTCGCCAACGACGCCATCCTTGATAGGCACGTTGAAGTCAACGCGGACGAGAACGCGCTTGCCGTCGACATCGATGTCGCGGACGGTCTTCTTGGTAAAGGCCATGTTTGCTTCTACCTTTCGTACGTGTCTGCCTTCCATTACGGCAGACGATTTCTTATAAAAAGGACGCGACCCTAGGGTGTAAGCCCTATAAGGCCGCGCCCTTCTTTAGACGCTCAACGAGCTATTGGCTAAAAGCTAAATTAAGCAACGAACTTCTCGAAGTACTTGATGGTGCGGACCATCTGAGAGGTGTAGGAGTTCTCGTTGTCGTACCAAGAGGTGACCTGAACGAGGGTCTGGCCGTTGCCGAGGTCGGAAGCCATGGTCTGGG
>CAJMPF010000037.1 GCA_905215195.1 uncultured bacterium
TGCCGAGGAGCTGGCCGACCGCGAGGCCGAGGAAGCCGCCGCGCAGGCAGCAGAAGCCGAAGTCGCGGAAGCCGCCGAGTCCGAGCTCGACGAATACGGCATCGCCATCGAGGGTGCCGACCAGGAGACGGCTTCAGCTCAGGATGCCGCTTCGCCTGCCCCAGCCGAGCCCCGCATCGCCCGCGTTCTCGAGGTCGGCTGCGGCACGGGCTGCATCTCGCTCTCCCTTGCCTGGGAGCGCCGCGGCCACGTTACCTGCACCGCCACCGATATCGAGCCGCGCGCTATCGATCTGGCCACCAAAAACCGCGACGCGCTCGGTCTCACATCCGATGAGGTCGCCTTTAGCCTCACCAACCTGGTGAGTTCCATTCCCCGCGAAGAGTGGGGCACCTTTGATGTGCTTGTCTCCAATCCGCCCTACATTCCGACCGACGTCATGCGCTCACTGCCGCACGAGGTCAAGGACTTCGAGCCCGACCTGGCGCTTGAGGGCGGCGCCGACGGCCTCGATATCTTCCGCCGCCTGCTCAATGCGGCGCCTTACATGCTGCGCGCCGGCGGCCTGTTTGCCTGCGAGCTCTACGAGGGTGCCCTCGACGCCGCCGCCGAGCTCTGCCGCCAGGCGGGTCTCTCGGACGTGCGCATCGTCCGCGACCTCACCGATCGCCCCCGCATCGTCCGAGCCATCGTCACCGAGCCCAAACAGCGCCAGTAATATTTATTAACTGGTTAGCAAAAATTATAAACTAGTTTATAATTAGGACGGCTGAAAGAGGTCGGCCCATGCAACCTCCTACCTTTCGGGAAATCATTGCCCTACTCAAGCACGATGGATTCGTGAAGGTCGCGCAAGTCGGTAGTCATGCTAAGTATGTTTCTGGCGACCGTGTTGTCACCGTGAACGGCTCTGGTGGTGATCGACCAAAGAAGGGCACGTGGGCAAGTATTCGTCGCCAAGCTGGATGGTAGTTGGAGGCAAAATGAGGCAGCGATTTACCTATGACTGCGTTCTCATAAAAGAAGACGACGGGTACTGCGCCAGCTTCCCGCAGATTCCCGGCGCTTTTGCCGATGGCGATACGCGCGAAGAAGCGATTGCCCATGCCACCGAGGCGCTGATGGCGTTTTTGGCCGACGACCTCAACAACGGTTTGACTCCGGCAGGGTACGAACGTTCGGCCGAGGTCGTGGCCCTTTCAGTCGAAATCGACCACGAGGACGCTCGGGAAGCGGCGTGCCGAACATTTAAAGACGCAGCGCTGGACCTCAAAGTCTCCGCTCCGCGGATTACCGCTCTGGTCAAAGCCGGAAAGCTCGATGTTGAACTCGTCGACGGCCGTCGGATGATAACGATAGACAGCATCGAGCGCTACGCCGCCCAAAAACGCCACGCCGGAAGACCAAAGAAGTTTGTAGCCGTCCAATAACCCCCTCACTTTCACCGACTACTAGAGCCGCTCACCAAACCAACATGCGCTCTGGGCAAATAGGTTGAACGTTTCGTGCGAGAATGCCCCACAGTAAACAAACTTGCACCAGAGCGTAAGGGGCTGGCATACACATGCAGACGGTCTATCGGGTATTCGAGGGAGCGCGTGAGCCGCATCGGCTCGCCGTCGAGCGTACGGCCGAGGTACTCAGCCGTGGTGGCTTGGCCCTGATCCCGACCGAGACCGTCTATGGTGTCGCTGTGGCAGTCAGCGCTTTCTCGGACGCCTTGCCCCAAGATACAAGCGAATTCCCATCGTGGCCGCGCGATCCGCAGGCTGCCGTCAATGGCGCCGCAGTTCCTGCGCTCGGCACCGGCTATCGCCGTATCTTCACTCTCAAGCAACGTGAACTCACGCAAACCGTCGCTTGGCTGGTCGATGGCGTCGAAGCACTCGACCGCTATGGCGTGGATATCCCGGAAGATGCTCGCGTACTCGCGCGACGATGCTGGCCGGGCGCCCTGACTATCGTGGTCAAGGCGGCTCCCTGCGTGCCGACCTTTATGCGTGCTGCCGACGACACCGTGGCCCTGCGCGCTTCGGCCTCTCCCGTGGTCCAAGCGCTCATCCGCGCCTGCGGCAGTCCCCTTGCCTGCACGAGCGCCAACACACACGGCGCGCCCTCGCCGGCAAGCTTTGCCGCCGTCGAAGGTCGCATCCTGGAGGGGGTCGATGTTGCCGTCGACGCCGGCGAGACCCCGTGTCGCGACGCCTCGACCATCGTGTCGTTCCAGCACGGCGGGCTCCAGATCCTGCGCCAAGGCGCACTTCCCGCATCAGAGATCGAGCGGGTCCTGTCCGACCCGATGCAATAGAAAGGTGTAAGCGATGTCGTTGAATCTGGGCAGCCTGGGCATGGAAGATGCCTCGTTTAACTTTGGCGGTTCCTACATCATGGCGCTCGACTGCGGCACCACCTCGGTACTTGCGACCATCGTCGACGAGTACGGCTGCATCGTCGCGCAGGCACGTCGTAGCGTCAAAACCAGCTTCCCGCGTCCCGGTTGGATAGAGCAAGACCCCATGGAGGTGCTTGCCAGCCAGATCGGCGTGATGATGGAGGTCCAGTTTAAGAGCGGCATCCATTCTGACCGCATCGCCGCCATCGGTATCTCCAACCAGCGCGAGACCACGGTGGTGTGGGACCGCATAAGCGGCCAACCCATCTATAACGCCATCGTGTGGCAATGCCGTCGCACCGCACCTCTGATCGACGAGCTGGTCGAGCGGGGCACAGAAGAGCTGGTGCGCTCCCGCACGGGACTCACGCTCGATCCGTATTTCTCGGCTTCCAAGGTGCAGTGGATCCTCGACAACGTCGACGGTGCGCGTGAGAGCGCGGCGGCGGGCGACCTCATGTTCGGCACCATCGATACCTGGCTCATCTACAACCTCACCGGCAGTCAGGTCTTTGCCACCGACTACACCAATGCCAGCCGCACGGCGCTCTTTAATATCCATACGCTCGATTGGGACGACGACCTGCTGGCGCTCTTTGACGTTCCACGTTCCATGATGCCCGAGGTTCGTTGGAGCTCGGGCGACTACGGCCGCGTCGCGAGCGACATCATGACCAACATGCCGCCCATCATGGGCGTGGCGGGCGATCAGCAGGCGTCGCTGTTCGGCCACTGCTGCTTCCATCCCGGCCAGACCAAAAACACCTATGGCACGGGTTGCTTTATGCTCATGAACACCGGCGACGAGGTCGTCGAATCCAAGAACGGTCTGGTCTCCACGATCGGTATCGCCGCGGACGGCAAGATCAGCTATGCGCTCGAGGGTTCTATCTTTGCCGCCGGCTCAACCATGAACTGGCTGCGCAACAACATGGGCATCATCTCGAGTGTGAGCGAGTCCGCGCAACTCGCCGCTTCGATCAACGACAACGAGGGCTGCTACTTCGTCCCCGCCTTCGCTGGCCTGGGCGCTCCCTGGTGGGACCCGCGTGCCCGCGGTATCGTGTGCGGCCTGACCGGTGCCTCGAGTCGCGCGACCATTGTGCGTGCGGCCTGCGAGTCCATGGCCTACCAGAGTTATGACGTGCTGCGCGCCATGGAGCAGGACGTGGGACTTTCGATTGAGCGCCTGTCCGTCGATGGCGGCGCCTCACGCAACGAGTTCATCATGCAATTCCAGGCCGACCTGCTGGATATCCCCGTGCTGCAATGCGAGACGGTGGAGACCACGGCAATCGGTGCCGCGTACTTGGCGGGTCTTGCCGTCGGCTATTGGGAAGACCTTGAAGAGCTGGAGCAAAATGCCCAGATCGTTAGGACCTTCCTTCCCCATATGTCCGCCGAGCGTCGCGAGCAAAACCTTGCGGGCTGGCGTGATGCAGTCAAGCGCTCGCTCAGTACCGCACAGTAGGGCTGCGATGGGCTGCTCGATACAACAAACCGCTAAACTTATGCACGGCGCGCGGCAACAACATCGCCATGCGCCTTGTCAGCAAGGCCATCTTCCGGCCGCAACGAAAGGGGCAATCAACCCATGACCGTCACCTACGATACGTCCCGTGTGACCCTTGTTGATCACCCGCTCGTCCAGCATAAGCTGTCGATTCTGCGCGACAAAAACACCGGCACCAACCAGTTCCGCCAGCTCGTGCGCGAACTCGCACTTTTTGACGGCTACGAGGCCATGCGCGACCTGCCCATGGAAGACGTCGAAGTCGAGACCCCCATCACCACCGCAACGTTTAAGCAGCTCGCCGGCAAAAAGCTCGCCATCGTTCCCATTCTGCGTGCAGGCCTTGGCATGGTCGATGGCATCCTCGACCTGGTACCCTCCGCTCGCGTGGGCCACATCGGTATGGAGCGCGACGAGGTTACCCACGAGCCGCACGAGTATTACTGCAAGATGCCCAAGGATATCGACCAGCGCATCTGCCTGGTCGTCGACCCCATGCTCGCCACGGGCGGTTCGGCCGAGATGGCCATCAGCTACCTGCGCGAGCGCGGTGTCAAGGACATCCGCATGCTGTGCATCGTCGCGGCCCCCGAGGGCCTCAAGTCGCTGACTGAGAAGGACCCCGATGTGCATATCTATACCTGCGCCATCGACGGCCATCTCAACGAAGCTGCCTACATCGTTCCCGGCTTGGGCGACGCCGGCGACCGCATCTACGGCACGCTCTAGTCGTCGGGCCTTGTCGGCTACGGTCACAAATACGAAGAAATGGTGCGCGCGGGCGAGCAAAAGACGTCCACGCGCACTCCTGTTAACGGACGTTTTGCCCCGCAGGGTTCGAGAAAAACGTATTACCGTACCTGCGGCATAAAGAAGGTCTTAAGAAAACGAACAGGTGCGTATTAACCGATGCTTTTTCGGTTGTACTTTAGCGATTGGCTCGTACAATAGTCACCAATGTTTGGCGGGAACTGTCCTGTGAGGCGATAAAAAAGGAAAGTGAGGACGCCAGTGTTTCAGATAGCCGATCTGCTCGCTATCGTTGCAGGCGCCATCGCGGGCGCAATTGCCTTCCTTCCCTTTGTCTTTACGCTCAAGCCGGTTCTTGACGATAAGCAGAATGCGGACATGCTCAAGGGTATGGTGAGTCTGGCGGTCTCGGCAATCGCTCTGCTCGTCTTTACCTTGGTTGTGTTTGTGTTGTTCGGAGAGGCATTTCGCATGTTCCTCCTGGGCGAGGCGATCGGCTTCGTGGCCTTTATGGCCGCCTGCGCGGTTCGCGTCGCCAAGGCGCTGCGAGATCCTCATGAGGTCGAAAGGTAAGTCGTGGAAATTTTTGAAAAGCTGCCTGATGAGATTAATCATCTGGTCAGCGAGTTCAGCTCCACCCCTGTCGTGGGCGATCTGAGCTGCGGCATCACGCAGTACTCGTTTTGGCTGATCGTCTCCACGATCGTGCTCCTGATCGTCCTGGCCGTGTTCAAGAAGAAGCAGACCCTGGTCCCCAAGGGCTTCTTCGTCAACGGTTTCGAGTACATCATCGAGTACGTCGAGAACGATATCGGCAAGGGCGTCGTGGGTGAGAACTGGAAGAAGCACTTCCCGTTCCTGTGCTCGCTTTTCCTGTTCATCCTGATCAATAACATGATCGGCCTGATCCCGGGAATGAAGCCCGGCACCGGTGCAATCGGCTCCACCGCCGCGCTCGCCATCTTCGCCTTCGTGTACTTCATCTACTACGGATGCAAGGCTCACGGCGTGATCGGCTACATCAAGAGCCTCGCTCCGCAGGGCGTGAGCTTCCCGATGAACGTGCTCGTGTGGGTCGTCGAGCTTTTCTCGACCTTCCTGCGCCTCATCACGCTCGCCGTCCGTCTGTTCTGCAACATGTTCGCAGGACACGTGGTCATGGGCTCGTTCGCCATCATGGCGAGCATGTTCATGCAGCCGCTGCTTCAGCAGGTTTCCGCGGCCCACGCCGTCGGCGCCCTGCCTTCGCTGGCCTGGCTTGCCATTCTCATCCTGATCTATGCGATCGAGCTTGTGGTCGGCGCCATCCAGGCTTACGTCTTCACGGTCCTTACCGCCGTGTATGTCTCCGAGGCAGAGGAGGTCGCGGAGGAGGAGTAGTCTTCCGTTCGCGCCTTAAAGGTAAGGCAATTCGTTAAACCGCCGGTGCCCGTACCCATGGAGCCCGGCAGTTATAAAAAGGTTATCCTGCGTGAAATAAGACACGCACGACAAAGGAGGAATCGTGGGAGTTATCGGTTACGGTCTCGGTGTTATCGGCGCTGGTCTTGCTATCGGCCTGTCTGCTCTGGGTGCTACGGGTGCTATGGCCCGTCAGCCTGAGGTCCAGGGCCGCGTGTTCACCGTCTTCATCATGGGCTCCGCTTTCGGCGAGGCTCTGGCTCTGATCGGCTTCGTTGTCGCGCTGATCGTTAAATAGCACGGAGCGTCAAGTATGAATCTTTCATCCCAGAAGAGCGCGATCGCACTCTCCGCGTCCGCGGCCGCGCTGCTCATGCCGGTTTCCGCGTTCGCCGAGGACGGCGCCGCCGGTGCGGACATCCTCATCCCTAAGATGGCGGAGTTCATCCCGGCGCTTATCGCCTTCCTGATTATCTGGATCGTGCTGGCCAAGGTCGCCCTGCCGGGCATCATGAAAACCATGGAGGAGCGCGGCAAGAAGATCGAGGAGAGCCTCGACGAGGCCGAGAAGACCAAGCAGGAGGCTATCGCCAAGCGCGCTGAGTCCGACTCGATCGTCACCGACGCCCGTCGTCAGGCTGCCGACATCGTTCTCGAGGCCCGTAAGGACGCCGAGTCCGAGCGTGCCCGTATCATCGAGGCTGCTCACAAGGAGGCCGAGGAGATCATCGCCAAGGCCCATACGACCGTCGAGGACGAGCGCAAGTCCATCTACGCCGGTGCCGCGAGCTCCATCGCCGACCTGTCCGTTGCCGTCGCCACCAAGATCGTGGGCGAGGCACTCGAGGACGATGCCGAGCAGAAGAAGCTCATCGAGCGCTACATCCAGGAAGCAGGTAGCCTGAATGCCGACTAGCCGCTATCAGGACAAGGTGCTCGAGACCTACGCGCGTTCCCTTTTGGAAGCCGCCAAGGCCGAGAACCATGTGTTCGAGGACCTCGAGATGATCGAGCGCTTGGCTTCTGCCAGCCCCGAGATCATCGCCGTGCTCGACACCATGTCCAAGCGCGACCAGCTCGACCTTCTTCCCAAGGTGGCAGCTGCCTTTAAGTATGTTGCCGAGGAAGACGAGGATGTAGTGGGCGTGACCGTCACCACGGCGATCCCGCTCGACGACGAGCTGCGTCAAACCATCACTAAGAAATGCGAGCAGGACTTCGGCCGCAAGGTATTCCTTATCGAGCAGGTCGACCCGTCTATCGTGGGCGGCCTGGTGCTCGAGGCCCGCGGCGAGCGTCGTGACATTTCCGTCAAGACGCAGCTGCGCATCGCGCAGGAGACCCTCGCAAACTCTGCTAATTCGTACGGAGGTGAAGCCTAATGTCCGAAACCCTCAATGCCCAGGATATCGCCAAGAAACTGCAGGAGCAGCTCACGAGCCTCTCCGCGACGGTCGATACGCATGAGGTTTCAACGGTCGACGAGGTAGGCGACGGCATCGCGCGCGTCTCCGGCCTCAAGAGCGCCATGGCAGGCGAGCTTCTGGAGTTCAAGAGCTCCGATACCGGTGAGACCGTCTTCGGCCTTGCCCAGAACCTTGACCGTGACGAGGTCGGCGCCGTTCTGTTCGGTGCCGTCGACTCCATCAAGGAAGGCGACGAGTGCCGCACCACTGGCCGCGTTATGGATATCCCCGTGAGCCGTGCCATGCTCGGCCGCGTCGTCAATCCGCTCGGCCAGCCTATCGACGGCCTGGGTGACATCGTCGCCACGCATCGTCGCCCCATCGAGTTCAAGGCTCCCGGCGTCATCGATCGTACCCCGGTGTGCGAGCCGGTTCAGACCGGTCTGCTCGCTATCGACTCCATGGTGCCTATTGGCCGCGGTCAGCGTGAGCTCATCATCGGTGACCGTAAGACCGGTAAGACCGCCATCGCCATCGACGCTATCCTCAACCAGCGCGGCAAGGGCATGGTCTGCATCTATGTCGCCATCGGCCAGAAGGCCTCCACGGTTGCCAACATCCGCGAGACCCTCGCTCAGCACGGTGCGCTCGACTACACCATCATCGTTTCGGCCACCGCTGCCGATTCCGCCCCTATGCAGTACATCGCGCCTATGGCCGGTGCCGCTATTGGCGAGTTCTTTATGTACAACGGCGAGGACGGCAAGCCCGCCAGCGAGACCAACCCCGGCGGCCACGTGCTCGTCATCTACGATGACCTGTCCAAGCAGGCTGTGGCCTACCGTCAGATGTCGCTGACGCTGCATCGTCCGCCCGGACGCGAGGCCTATCCTGGCGACATCTTCTACCTGCACTCTCGTCTGCTCGAGCGTGCCGTCAAGATGTCCAAGAAGAACGGTTACGGCTCCATGACGGCTCTGCCGATCATCGAGACCCAGGACGGCGACGTCTCGGCCTACATTCCGACCAACGTCATTTCCATTACCGATGGTCAGATCTACCTGCAGTCCGAGCTCTTCTTCCAGGGTCAGCGCCCGGCAGTCGACGTGGGTATCTCCGTGTCCCGCGTCGGTGGCGATGCGCAGACCAAGGCCATGAAGCAGGTCGCCGGCAACCTCCGTCTGGACCTCGCTTCCTATCAGGAGCTCGCTGGCTTTACGCAGTTCGGCTCCGACCTCGACGAGGCTACTCAGAAGCAGCTGACCCACGGTGCTCGCATGACCGAGCTCCTGAAGCAGCCGCGTTACAAGCCGTTTGAGGTTGGCGAGCAGATCGTTACGCTGTTCGCTGGCAACGAGGGCTTCCTGGATGACCTGGAGATCGCCGACGTGCTGCCTTTCCGTGCCGAGCTCATCGAGTACATGGACAATGGCTTTGGTTCGCTGCTCGACAAGGTTCGCGCCAAGAAGATCGATGATGACACCAAGGCTGAGCTCTTGCGCGTCATCGGCGACTTCAAGCAGCAGTTCATGGCCAAGCACCATTCGGATGTTTCTGGATCAGAGGAGAACTAAGCCCCATGGCCAACCTTCGCGACATTAAGAAGCGAATCTCCTCGGTTACCACGACCAAGCAGATCACGCGCACGATGGAGATGGTCTCTACGGCCAAGATTCGTCGTGCCCTCGATCGCTCCAAGCAGGCCGAGCCCTATAAGGAGGCGCTGACCGACGTCATGTTGACGGTCGCCGGCGACGCCTCCTGTTCGGGCACCGATCCCATGCTGCAGAAGCATGAGAGCGTCAAGCATGGCCTGATTGTCGTTATTGCCTCGGACCGCGGCCTTGCCGGCGGTTTCAATACGACGGTGGAGCGCACGGCCGAAAAGCTCGCCGCTTCTTGGGCGAACGACAGCATCGAATGCGAGATCATCGCGTGCGGGCGTAAGCCGGCCACGTATTTCCGTGACCGCGCAAACGTTGTCATGCACTTTGAGGGCAACTCCTCTGAGCCCGATTTCAATCAGGCCCGCATGATCTCCTCTCATATCTGCGATGCGTATCGTGCCGGTGAGCTTGACCGTGTCGAGCTTGTCTACCACCACGCCAAGAACCGCGTGGATCAGGAGCTTCGCGTCGAGCATCTGTTGCCGCTCGACCCCGAGATGATCGCTATGGCCCACGGTCCGCGTAAGAACGAGACCGACGCCCCTAAGCGCATCTCGTCCACGTTCGAGTTCGTGCCCTCTCCCGAGCATGTTCTCGGCAAGCTTGTGCCGTCTTATATCCTGACGGTCATCTACCAGGCCCTGATCGATTCGGCGGCTGCCGAGCAGGGTGCACGCCGCAAGGCCATGCACTCCGCGACGGAAAACGCCACCGCGATCATCTCGACCCTTACCCGCACGTATAGTCGCGTGCGCCAGGCTTCGATCACGACCGAGATTAACGAGATCGTCGGCGGAGCCTCAGCATTGGAGGAACAGTAATGGCTAATAACACCGTAAAGCTTGCGGTCGAGGAAGCCACCAAGAAGACGACTGCCGGTGATGGTCGCATCGTGCGAATCATCGGCCCTGTCGTCGACGTCAAGTTTGACGGCGCGGTGCCCCCGATCTACAACGCGCTCACGGTCGAGGCCGAGACCCCGATCGGTCATCTGAGCACGATCCTCGAGGTCGAGAGCCAGCTTCCGGGCGGCGTCGTCCGCACGGTCGCCATGTCCTCGACCGACGGCCTGCAGCGCGGCCTCATCGCCACCGATACCGGTGAGCCCATGAAGATGCCCGTTGGTCCCAAGACGCTCGGCCGCATTTGGAACGTCATGGGCAAGCCCGTCGACGGCAAGCCCATGCCCGAGGTGGAGGAGTTCTACCCCATCCACCATGCAGCGCCCCGTTTCGACGAGCTCACCACCAAGACCGAGATCTTCGAGACCGGCATCAAGGCCGTCGACCTGCTCGAGCCCTACATCCGCGGCGGCAAGACAGGTCTGTTCGGCGGCGCCGGCGTCGGCAAGACCGTCCTCATCGAAGAGCTGATCCGAAACA
>CAJMPF010000038.1 GCA_905215195.1 uncultured bacterium
GCTTGGCAACCCTGGCGAGGAATATGCCGAGACCCGCCACAACGCCGGCTTTAAGGCGATCGACGAGCTGGCCCGTCAGGCCGGTGTCACGTACTGGAAAAACCAGGCGGGCGCCGAGGTCGCGCTCATCAACATCAACGATCCCGAGGAAGAGGGTGGCAAGCGCCAGATTGTGCTGGTCAAGCCGCAGTCGTACATGAACACCTCGGGCGGGCCCATCTCCAAGCTCTGCCGCGAGTACAAGATCAAGACCGAGGAGCTGCTCGTCATCCACGACGAGCTCGACATTCCCGCCGGTGACGTACGCGTCAAGGTGGGCGGAGGCCATGCCGGTCACAACGGCCTGCGCTCCATCATCGACAAGATGGGCAGCCGCGACTTCAGCCGCATCCGCACCGGCATCGGCAACCCTCCCGGCAAGATGGCCGTCGCCGACTACGTGCTTAAGCAGCTGCGCGCCCGCGAGGCCGAGGATTTCCAGGACACCTGCGCCCGCGCCGCAGATGCCGCCGGTCTGGCCATCGTCCACGGCGTAATCTACGCCCGCGATCACGTAAACGGCGCCGCTTCCGCCAACGGCAAGCACTAGAACCTACTATTTAGGGACAGGTTTATTTTGGCAGGTTCTGTATGCGGAAACACCGCAGCGGCCGCACCGCAATAAACCCTGTGCCGCCATACATATGCAGCGCTCCAATGGGGGCCGGTCTCACCGATGTGCGAGGCCGGCCCCCTTTGCCGTTTTGCCTGATAAAACCGACCAAAATAAACCTGCCCCTATTTGGTAGGCCAAAGTGGATAAACCCTGCTCCCAACCGCCGAAGATACACGTAAGCGACATGTCCATGAGGGTATAATTTGCACCGTATGTCTGCACAACGCCTGTGCGCGTACGGTTTTATTCGGGCTACCGTCCATTTCCGTGGAGGCACGGTTCGGCGGCCCTAACAAGAGAGGGGTTCTATGTATAAGATCCTGGAGAAGACGCAGTTCTCGGAGAAGGTGTTCAAGTTCCGCATCGAGGCGCCCGCAATCGCCAAGCATGCGCACGCTGGACAGTTCCTCATGGTTCGCGCCAACGAGACGGGCGAGCGCGTCCCGTTTACCCTAGCTGGCTGGAACGGTGACGAGGGCTGGGTCGAGTTCATCTTCATGGTGATCGGCAAGACCACCGAGATGCTTTCCACTTACGAGGCCGGCGAGTCGCTGCGCGACGTCGTGGGCCCGCTGGGCGTTCCCACCGAGATGGCTGAGGGCCCCTGCGCCGTCATTGGCGGCGGCGTCGGCCTGGCAATTGCCTTCCCGGTCGCTAAGCACCTGGTCGAAACCGGCCACGAGGTCCACGCCATCATGGGCGCCCGCACCAAGGACCTCCTGCTCATGGAGGACCAGTTCCGCGAGCTCCTCGACGAGGACCACATCCATATCACCACCGATGACGGCTCCTACGGCGAGCAGGGCGTTGTCACCGCTCCGCTGGAGCGCCTGCTGCAGGACAAGGCCGTGAGCCAGGTCTTCTGCGTCGGTCCCGTTCCGATGATGAAGTTCTCGACCCTCACCGCCCAGAAGTACGACACCCCCATCACCGCGTCGCTCAACCCCATCATGGTTGACGGCACCGGTATGTGCGGTTGCTGCCGCGTCGAGGTGGGCGGCGTGACCAAGTTCGCTTGCGTCGACGGCCCCGACTTCGATGCCACCCTGGTCGACTGGGATGACCTTCGTGCCCGCCAGGCCGCTTACCGTTCCGAAGAGGGCGAGTCCCTCAAGGCCTATGAGGAAAAGAGCTGCGCATGCCACTAGTTAACGGTCGTTTCGTTGCCGATATGAAGTCGCCCCGCACCCCCGATAACGAGGAGCCGGCTGCCGAGCGCGCCTGCGACTTCCGCCCCGTCGACAAGGGCTTCACCGAGGAGATGGCGCTGGCCGAGGCCGAGCGCTGCCTCAACTGCAAGAAGCCGTTCTGTGTTGAGGGCTGCCCTGTCAACATCAACATCCCCCGCTTTATCGAGCAGATCCGCGAGAAGGACTTCGGCGGCGCTCTCGATACCATCCGCGAGGACTCCATGCTTCCCGCCATCTGCGGCCGCGTCTGCCCGCAGGAGAACCAGTGCGAGGGCAAGTGCATCCGTGGCAAGAAGTCCGAGCCCGTGGCCATCGGCCAGCTCGAGCGCTTCCTGGGTGATCGCCCCGAGCTCGCCTCCACGCCCAAGATGGCTCCCAAGAACGGCAAGAAGGTCGCCGTCGTCGGCTCCGGCCCGTCCGGCATCACCTGCGCCGGCGAGCTCGCCCGTAACGGCTTTGACGTTACCGTCTTTGAGGCCTTCTTCACCGGCGGTGGCGTGCTGGTCTACGGCATCCCCGAGTTCCGTCTGCCCAAGGCGGTCGTCAAGCGCGAGATTGACGGCCTGGAGGACATGGGCGTCAAGTTTGAGTACAACTCCGTCGTGGGCAACATGGCCACGGCCGAGGAGCTGTTCGAGCAGGGCTTCGACGCCATCTACGTGGCGACCGGCGCTGGCCTGCCCAAGTTCCTCAACGTCCCCGGCGAGAACCTGCCCAACGTCTTCTTCGCGAACGAGTACCTCACCCGCGTGAACCTGATGAAGGCCAACAAGTTCCCCGAGTACGACACCCCCACCAAGCACGGCAAGAACGTCGTCGTCTTTGGTGGCGGCAACGTGGCTATGGACGCCGTCCGTACCGCCAAGCGCCTGGGCGCCGAGCACGCCATCATCGCCTACCGTCGTACCGAGGACGAGATGCCCTGCCGTCGCGCCGAGCTGCACCATGCTAAGGCCGAGGGCGTCGAGGTTCTGCCGCTCGTCTCCCCGCTCGAGTTTGTCGCTGGCGAGGACGGCTCCGTGTGCGCCGTCAAGGTCCAGAAGATGGAGCTCGGCGAGCCTGACGAGTCCGGCCGTCGTCGCCCGGTGCCCATCGAGGGCGCCATCGAGGAGATCCCCTGCGACGTCGCGATCTCGGCTATCGGCACCAACGCCAACCCCTTCGCAAAGAAGATCGGCGGCAAGATGGAGCTCAACAAGTGGGGCTACATCGTCGCCGACGAGGAGACCGGCCAGACCACCGATCCCCGCATCTGGGCTGGCGGTGACATCGTCACCGGTGCCGCTACGGTCATTCTGGCGATGGGCGCCGGCAAGAAGGCCGCCGCTTCCATCACCAAGAGCCTGCTGGGCGAGTAATCACCCGCAGCGCTAGCCACCAAACGGCAAAGTCCCCGTCGAGCACACGCCCGGCGGGGACTTTTTCTATGCCGGCCGCCAAAACCACCACAAAGGTGCCTGTCCCCTTTGTGGTGGTTTCAACTGGTTAGCCTTCGAGTTGGGCCACCTTGTAGCGGTAGGCTGCGGCGATGACGTCCTTGCAGCCTTCGCGGCCCAGCTTGGCGCGGTTGACTACGATATCCTTACCGCTCGTCATCTTCCACTTGCCGGCGCTGTAGCGCTTGTAGAACGCCTCGCGCGCCTTCTGCTGCTGCTTGACCAGCTTGGCGCCCTTCTTTTTGTTAAGGCCGCGCTTCTTGCGCACGATCTCGACGCGGTCCTCAAAGGGAGCGGTCACCAACACGGCAATGTGGTTGGGGTTGTTGCGAAGCAGGTAATCGGACAGGCGGCCTTCGATAATGCAGCTCTCGGTCTCGCCCAGATCCAAAATCACCTGACTCATCTTTTGGAACAACTTATCCGAGTACGAACGCGCATCGTAGCGGTCGGGCAGAAACGCCATGTTCTCCACGGCCAGACGCTCGTCGTAGGCGGCCATCTTGTCGAGCGACTCGCCCGCGCGCAGCGACGCACGTACCAGCAGCTCGTTATCGTACAGCGGAATCCCCAACTCGTCGGCAAGCATGCGGCCAATCTCGTGGCCCTCGGCGCCAAAGTCGCGCGCGATGGTAATGACCACAGGACTCTTCTTGTTCTCCAGATCGCTCATCGCGATTCCTTTCTCTATGTGACAAAGGGGCTGTCCCTTTGCCACATTCTACGCTGCCACCATTCGCCTCTGATATGCGCGAACCAGCAGCGAGATACCAAAGTTGAGCACAAAGTACATCGCAAACACCAGGCCGTAGAGCATAAGCACCTGCGACAGGTCGATCGCGTGGGCCATCACCACGTTTGCCGTGTACATGAGCTCGGCCACGTTAATGCCCGAAAGATACGAGCTGTCCTTAATGACGGTCGTGCACTGGCTAAACAGCGCCGGAATGATCGTCTTAAACGTCTGCGGCAGAATGATGTAGCGCATGGTGGCAAAGAAGCCAAAGCCCTGGCTCTGCGCCGCCTCAAACTGGCCGCGCGGAATCGAGTTGAGGCCGCCGCGCACAATCTCGGCCATAACAGCGCTGGTAAACAGCGTAAAGGCGATGGTCGAAATCACAATGTCCAAACCCTGCACTGTAAAGTAGATAAAAAGGATCCACAGCAGGTTCGGCGTGCAACGGAACAGCTCGATATAGGCACTCACCAAAATACGGAACGGGCGGGGCGCATAGCTTTTAACAAGCGCCAGCACCGTGCCAAAGATGAGCGAGAAAAAGATCGACAGCGCCGAGATCTCGATTGTCTTAACAAAGCCGCCCCAAATGTAGAGCAGGTTGGTCGCGTTGAAGATTTCCATGCGCTAGGCCTCCTCTACGTTGTCGAGCCCCAGCTCGGCCAGACTCACGCCGCGCGGGCGCTCCTTGGAGCGGCGCTCGAGCCACTGCACCAGCATGGCGAGCGGAAAGCAGATGATGAAGTACATAAGGCAGCAGACGATGTATCCCTGCAGGTAACCGTACAGACTCACAAAGTTGTCAGAACGGTACATAAGGTCGCCGCCGGCCACAAGCGCGAGCACCGACGTGTTCTTGACCAAGTTGAGCGCCTGGTTACACAGCGGCGGCAGAATGATCTTGAACGTCTGGGGCAGCACGATGTACCAGTAGGCCTGCGCACGGGTGAAGCCCTGGCTCTGGGCCGCCTCCATCTGACCGCGCGGAACCGCCTCGATACCAGTGCGGATGACCTCCGAAATGTAGGCCGCGTGATACAGACCCACGCCCAAGAAGCCCAGCACGAACGGCGCGATGCGCACCGGCTGGTCGGCACCGGTTATGGCCTGCAAAAACTGCGGACCGGCCATGTACATAAAGAGCACCTGCACGGGCAACGGGGTGTTCTGGTAAAACTCCACGTACACGCGGCTTATGGCGCGCAGCACGCGCGAACGAGTGGTAGAGAACACGCCCAGCAGCGTGCCCAGCACCAGCGACAGCAGCAGACCGGCAACGACCACCTGCAGCGTCACGCCAAAGCCCTCCCAGAAGGGCCCCATGTTTTGAAATGTCGTCGACCAGCGGTCGGCGTCAAACAATCCTTCGAGCATTTGATTCCTTCCTTGGACGATGCGCCTATACAAGACCCCAGGTCTTGACCTCTTGGTCGAGCCAGCCGTCGGCCAGGCGATCGCAAATCACCTGGTCGACCACGGCCGAAAGGTCGCAGCCCTTCTTGGTCGCCACGCCGTAGCCCTGCTCGCCAAACTTGACCTCGGGCTGCAGCAGCTCAACGGTCTCGTTCATGTAACCGGCCAGCGTGGAGCGGTCCATGGCAAAGACGTCGATATTGCCGGCGTCGAGCGAACTCTTGATGATGGGGTAGCCGCTAAAGGCCCTAAACTCGGGCTTGCAGCTAAAGCCGTTGTCCTTGATCATCTGCTCGATCAGGCCCTGCGTGGTGGCACCCTGGCTCACACCGATGACCTTGCCGTCCAGGTCCTCAATCGAGGTAAAGCCCGAACGCTTCTTGACCATGAGTCCCACGTAGTCGGTGCGGTACGGCGTCGAGAAATCCCAGCTCTTCTTGCGCTCGTCGGTGATGGTGTAGGTCGCCGCGACCACGTCGAGTTGGCCGTTATCGATCAGCGGGCCGCGCGTCTTGGGCGTTACGTCGGTAAACTCGACAAGCTCCTGGGCACGGGCCTCCTTGTAGCTCACGCCAAAGACGGCAGCGGCGATCTGGTAGCACAAATCGACTTCCATGCCCTCAAAGCGGCCCTTGGCGGTGTCGTAATAGCCGTAGCCGGGAACGTCTTTCTTAACGCCGGCATTCAGATGGCCACGCGATTTGATGGCCGCAAGCTTGGACCCCTTGTCGGAGTCCTCGCCGCCGGTGGAGTTGCCGCAACCGGTAAGCGCGGTCCCCGTCAGCGCAAGCATGCCGGCGCCAGCCAGCTGCAAAAAGTGACGGCGCGACACGGCCGCCCTCGTCATATCCGTCATGTCCATCACCGCGCCTAGTGCAGAATCTTGGACAGGAACTCGCGGCAGCGCGGGTTCTCGGGGTTATCGAAGAAGTGCTCGGGCGTGCCCTCCTCCAAAATGCGGCCGTCCTCCATAAAGATGACGCGGTCGGCCACCTGGCGCGCAAAGCCCATCTCGTGCGTCACGCAGATCATGGTGATGTCCTCCTGCGCGAGCTCAATCATAACGTCCAGAACCTCCTGGACCATCTCGGGGTCGAGCGCCGAGGTCGGTTCGTCAAACAGGATGATGGGCTGCTTGGTGCACAGGGCACGGGCGATGGCGATGCGTTGCTGCTGACCGCCCGAGAGATTCTGCGGATACTCGCCGGCCTTATGCGCCATGCCAACGCGCTTGAGCGCGGCGATGGCGACCTCGGTCGCCTCCTCCTTGCTCTTCTTTTGCAGCTTGATGGGCGCGAGCGTCAGGTTGCCGAGCACCGTCATGTTGGGATACAGGTTGAACTGCTGAAACACCATGGAACTATACTTGCGAGCCATCTCCAGGTGATTCTTTTTGGTGAGCGGCGTACCGTCGATGACGACCTCGCCCGACGTGGGCTCCTCAAGATAATCGACACAGCGGATGAGCGTCGACTTACCCGAACCGGAGGGCCCGATCATTACGAGCTTCTCGCCGCGCTTGACGGTGAGGTTGATATCTTTGAGCACATGCAGGTCGCCAAAGTACTTGTTGAGATGCTTGATCTCGATCATGTCTGCCATGAATGTCCCTTCCCTGCGTTTACACGAGTTGAACTATTGTACGGAAAGAACCACGTTTCCGCAGCCCACACTACATTCCCGTAAAGAACCCGCAACCTTCCACCTGCTCGTTGGCACTCATTGGGGACAGGCTTAAATGAGTACCTGCTCATTGGGCACTCATTTAAGCCTGTCCCCAATGAGTGCCCGCGGGGGACGCCCTTCCTCCAACCGCCCTTGTTGAGCATAAGTCAGCGAAAACCCGTACACGCGAGCAAGGTGACGTGAAATGAAAGGGCGCAGACCTTATGGTCGCGCCCTTGAAATTGAACGTCAGATTGCCGTGTGTACGGGTTTGCAGCGTCGAGCCGTTACGCGGTTTGGTAAAACCGCGTAACAAATTACGCAAGTTTGGCTCCGACGATCTTTGCTGCGGCCGGCTTATCGAAGTTGCCGCCGGTGGCCTTGCCCAGGGCACCCATAACCTGGCCCATCTGCTTCTTGGACGTGGCGGCCAGGTCGGCGATAACCTGCTCGATCAGAGCCTCGAGCTCCTCGCCCGAAACCTGCGCGGGCAGCAGGCTTTCCAGAATCTTGACCTGCTCGGTCAGGTTGTCGGTACGCTCCTGGTCGGTGCCGGCCTTGATGGACATCTCCAGCGTCTCGCTCGTCTGCTTAATCAGACGCTTGATCATGCTGTTGACGTCTTCCTCGGTCACATCGCGGCGCTCGTTAACCTCGATATTCTTCACCTCGGCCTTAACCTGGCGAATGATGGACAGGCGAACCTTGTCCTTGGCCTTCATGGCCGCAATCATTTCCTTCTGCAGCTCTTCGTTGGTCATCTGCAAATCCTCCTCAATAGTGCGGACGGCACTCGCACGAGCGCCGCCCCATGATTACTCAGTCGTCGACGAATCGTCGGTCGAACTCTTGGTGACGCCCTTCAGGCTGACGTTGTACGGCACGTCCTTGGGCATGGGGTTAACGGTGATGTCGGCGTCCTTCTTGTACTGCTCCAGCCACTCGCTGTACGCAGTGCTTGCCGCCTGCGTCTTCACCACGTTGGAGACGTACTTCTTGATGTCCTTGGGTACCTGCTTAATGTCATCGACCTGATTATCGACATGGAAGTAGTCGGTGCACTTGATGATGTGATAACCATAGGTCGACTCGACGACGTCGCTCACATCGCCCTTGTTGAGCCCCTCGAGCGCCGCCTGGTAGCTGTCGACGAAGGTAGTGAGCTTGTCCCAGCCAACATCGCCCTTCTTGTCCTTGGAGCCGGTGTCATCGGAGTACTGCTCCACGGCGTCCTCAAAGCTCAGCTCACCGGAGTTGATCTTGTCCAGGCACTCCTGCGCCTTGGCCTTGGCGGCAGCTTTGTCCTCGTCGGAAGCGTCGGAATCAACCTTGATCAGGATGTTCGACGAGCGGCGGGCGTCGTTGTAGTTAGACAGGTTCTCGTTGATGTAATCGACGATCTCGCTGTCCTTGGGCTTGCTGGTGGGTGCCACGGCATCCTTAAGCTTTTGCTGTGCCAGGCTCTCCTTGAGTGAGTCCTTGTAGGTGTCCTCGGTATAGCCGTAGGTCTTGAGGGTCTTCTTAAAGGCCTTGGCACCGCCCGCGCTCTTGCACGCGTCCTTCCAAGCCTTCTCGACCTCCTCGTCCGACACCGTCACGCCGTTCTCCTTCTGTGCCTGTTGAAGCAGAATCTGCTGTGTGTAGGAGTCGATGAGTTGCTTGCGGTACTTCTTGGGCGTGAGGTCGTTGTCAACCAGATACTGCGCCCAGTCCTTATCCTTGGTGTAACCGTAGGACGTACGCATGCTCATAATCTGCTTGGTCACGGTGTCCTCGGTGAGGTTGGTGCCGTTGATAGTTGCAGCAACACCGCCGGTCAGCTTGTAGCCCGAGGTGTCCTCGGCCTGCGACATAAGGCCGGAGCACGCCATCGCCGAGACGGAAAGCAGCATTGCCAGCACGCCGATAACCACCAGAACGATCTTGACGGTCTTGGACACGCGAGTCTTGCGCTGCTTCTTACGAGAGCTGGAGGCAGCGCGAGCCTGCTGCTCGGGCGTCGGCACGGCCTCGGAGTTCTTTTTCTTATTTGCCATAGTTGGCCTTTCGCATAACGAATCGAACAAACGCCATTGTGTCACAACGCGGCCCCCGCGGCACGCTTGGTGCATTGGGGGCAGGTTAATCTGCACCATTTTGGTGCAAAGGGGACAGCTCTGGCAGCCGGCAGTTAGGGACAGTCCCCAAGTGCCGGCTCAGCCCCACCTTAGAAGTGACGGCGGATGGCGTCGACCATGCCCTGGGGCGTGGTCTGGCCGAGCACGTCGGCTGCGGCATCGGCGTCCATAAAGATATTCATGAGCGCTTGCAGGGCCTCGACCTGGCCGCCCGGCTCGGCGATGCCCAGATTGATGACGATCTGCGCCGGCACCGGAGCGCCCATGCCAGCCATAGCGTTAAATGTCACGGGCGCGGCGGGCTTCACCACCGCGATATAGGGCTTGGCCACAAACCCCGGATCGGTATGCGGAATGGCAATGTTTGCCGCCGGCATGGCAAGACCCGTGGGATAGGCATCCTCGCGCGTGCGAACGGCGTCGAGCCAACCGGACACAATGTAGCCACGTGGTGCAAGCTCGCCCTCGAGCCCCGCAAACACCTCATCCGGCGTTGCACACTCCCAATCAAAAAACACCAGCTCAGGCGTAAACAGCGCTTCGTTATCCGCCATGCGCTCACCTCTCTCATCTAGCCACCTGCGACGTTCTTGAATGACCAGTCGTTAAAGACCGTTCCCGATGACTACCCAAAACAAAAGGTGGCCACGCGCGCCTTGGCGCCAATGACCACCCTGACTACTCGGCTAAATTGTACTGTGCGCCGCTAGCCGCGAGGCGCATCAATTGCCACCTTGCCGCTCTCCAGCACGTGAACGCGACCGTCGGCGAGCATCTGCACGACCTCGGGATACAGCACATGCTCGATCGCGTGGATGTGCTCCTCGAGCGTGTCGACATCCCAACCTTCCTCGACAGCCAGCGCGCGCTGGGCGATGATGGGGCCGTTGTCGTAGATCTCGTTGGCAAAATGTACGGTCACACCGGTCACCTTGACGCCGCGCGCAAAGGCATCGTCGATCGCATGCGCGCCGGTAAAGCTCGGCAGCAGTGCCGGATGCAAGTTGACCACGCGGTTGAGAAACGCCGCCAGCAGCGGCGTGTGCACCATGCGCATGTAACCGGCCATGACCACATATTCGCAGCCGCGCTCGAGCAGCTCGTGCGCGATGATCTCGTCAGCGGCGATGGGATCGGCATAGACATCCTTGGACAGCGTAAGCGTCTGGATGCCCGCGCGCTCAGCGCGCTGCAAACCCTTAGCCGAAGGACGGCTCGACACCACGAGCTCAATCGAGGCATTGAGCTTGCCGGCGGCAATCAGGTCGA